>JAAFHS010000054.1 GCA_013298485.1 Rhodobacterales bacterium | reverse complement strand
GGGACTGCCAGTGAACAGCGACCGAACAGTTCCGAAGAGCTTTCACGGCAAGGATTGAGGGCTTGGAACCCTGTCACATCGTTATACCGCGCCGCGTCCGCATTTGTTGGCCACCTAGCGTTTGAACTTCAAGGGGCTTTTCCTTCCCAATGCTGAATGTCGGTAGCGCGGGCTATACAAGCCGTTGATATCTTCGAAGATGGCCGTCCCCGTCTGTCGACGCGTTTCATAAGGCCTGTGCCAGATCAGATCGGCCTTGCTGGTTCTGAAGAAGGTCCCGACGATAGTATTGTCCTTCGTCGTTGACACTGCCTGCCAACTTTTCTGCGAGACGTGCGAATTTTCGGTCTGGTGAAGCCGCACTGCAGTATCCAATTTGACCCGAACGACCGCCAAGGGCCGAGATGACCCTGTCCGATGTCTGTTACAAAGGTTGCGACTTCTCCGCACTTGTCGGTGCCGTGCGTTGCGGCGCCAATCTCAATAGCCGACGAGATCTCAACCTTGGATATGTGTGCGGCGAACCTTCTTGCACATAGCCGAGTTGATAAGTTGCGACAGGCGGTTCCGGCAGGATCACGCCAGAATTGTGCTTCCTCCAAGGTCAAGGCCGATGATCAGCGGATCGTGGTCTGCCGAGGCGTAAGGGCCGTTGTTGAAGAAGGCGGGGTCCTTGAAGCTGGTGTCGTAGCTGATCAGGTCGGGCTCATCAGCATTGATGTGCCATTCGGTGGCGCCGGTCACGAATCCTGCGATATCATCCGATGCAAAGCCCTGATCCAGCGTGCCGCGCTGGCCGTCGAAGACAAAGCTGTAGGCCTGATCCTGGCCGACATAGGTGTCGATCAGGTCGGTCAGCCCGGCGGTATCGGCAAGATACTGGACCGGGTCATCCTCGGCATAAGAGTTCATGTCGCCAAGCAGAAGGTAGCCGCCGGGGGCGTCGTAGTCGTTGGCCATGAAATCGGCAAGCTGGGTGGCGGCATCCAGGCGGACGGCGTTCCAGTAGGCCTGGCCATCGCCCTGATCGAAGTTCGGATCGGCGCGGAGGGCGTCGATATCGGCTTGCGCAATGCCGGTACCGCCACCGTCGAGATAAGCCTGCGCGGCGTCTGCAAGTTCGGCAAGACCGCTGTCCCCTTTGGATTTGAAGTGCGAAGAGACCACCGTAAATGTCTCACCCGTGGCGTTGTCGGTGAAGGTGGCCACGACCGAGGGGCGGTTCCGGTCGAAATCCTCCAGCCGGGCCGATTCGGGGACGAACGGGTTCAGAACCTCGGCCAGGGCAAAAGTCTGCGCGGCGGACGGCTCGTCGAAGGCGACGATCGTGGTCTGGGTCAGGGTGACGGAAGTGCTGTCATAGATGATCGCCGGCATGATGGCGTCAGTGCCGACAAACCCGCCGTTGCCCGTCGGATCGACGGCTGCATAGACAGCACCCGAGCCGGAGGCGGCAGCGTCGGTGTTCAGCGCGTCAATCAGGGTGTCGATGGCGGAACCGTCGCCGAAGCCGTTGTTTTCCATTTCTTGCAGGGCAAGCACTTCGGCGCCCGTGCCGATGATCGACTCGACCAGTTTGGTGGTCTGGCGGAGCAGTTCCTCGGGCGTGTTGGCGCCGCGCGGATCAAGGTTGTTCGGACCGGAGGTGCCGGTGCCGACCAGCGTCGAGAAGTAGTTGAGCACGTTGACGCTGGCGACCTGCAGCGTGCCGCCGACGTCGTCCGGCGTATCCTGGCGAGCACCGCCGTTCGTCGCCTCGTCAATTTCCAGCCGTTCGCTGACAATCACACGGTAGTCGCCAAAGCCGAAGCCCATCACGCCCTCGATCGGGGCCGTGAGTTCGGCGCCGATCCGCACGGTCGCGCCGTCATTTCCGAAGTTATCGCCGCTGTCGAGAAAACCGTTGCCGTTGTCACCGGCATTGGCAGGCAGAAACTCGAACGCATCGGGGTTCTGTGCGCTGTTGCCATCATCCAGCAACAGCCGCGCGTTGGCGTTGGCTGCGGTCAGGGCGGCGATTTCCGCAGCCTCGGTCTGCGCGTCGAAAAGCTGCGTTGGCTGCGTCTGGCTGCCCGCGCTGATCGTGATCTCGCCAAACCTATCAAGGTTGAAGTTCTCGATGATGGTCAAGGGATCGGTGGTGCCGCTGGTGACGCTGACACGCATCCCCTCGATCGCCTCGAAATTCTGCACCGTGGCGGGGTCGAGCGTGACCGTGGCCGCAGTGGGAAGTGCCGAGCCGGTCGATATGGTGGTGACGTCGGTGGCCCCGGTGATCAGGGTCAGTCCGAAGGATTCCGCCACAGTGCCCGTCAGCGAAACGATGTTCCCTATTGCCACGGCGACACCGCCACCGGTGAAGACGAAGATGCCTTCCGAGGTCAGCGCGTCGCCATCCGCGTCCACGTCTTCCTCCTGCAGGTAGAAGCCATCGCTGGTGATATAGGTCACCGCTGCCGTCACCGAGACCATCTCGCCAACCCGGGCGGAGGAGCTGCCGCTGCCCTGAATCTCGGATAACAGCAGCGCGGTTGGTGGGACGACGATGCCGCCATTGGCGGCCCCTGCGGTGCTCGCCTCGGGCGCGCGCCAAGTGCCGTCATCGTTGCGCTGGAGCGAGAGGCCGGGTGCGTCGGTGCCCGCCTCGGCGACGCCGATGCTGGTTGAAAGCGTGCCCGCTGCCGCGCCGCCCGTGGCGGTAAAGGTGCCCTCATAGCTCACGAATTCAACCAGGCTGCCGCCGTTCGACAGGGCGATACCGTCCGGCGCGCCGTTCTGCAGGCCGTTCACAGGCAGGGTCCAGACGTAGTAGTCATAGGTGCCGTCCGTGGTCACGGTCGCGGTCGCAGTGGTCAGCGTGCTGTAAACAGCGCCGCCGGAACCATTGTAAAGTTCCACTGCCAGCCCGGACGTATCGCCGCCTGCAGTGGTGCGGACCTCGATGAATTCGCCGATATCGGGACCAGCGTTGTCATAGTGGACCTCGTTCAGGCGGGCGCTAAAGGTGGGGGTTTCGACAACGTCGGCGACGGTGACGGCAAGGTCGCTCGTCGTGGTGGCGGTGCCGTCCGAGACGCCGATGGTCACATTGTAGATGTTGTCGGCACTGGCGTCGGTCGGGGCTTCGAAGTCGGGGGCTTCGATGAAGCTGATCGCCCCGGTGGACTGGTCGATGGCGAACAAGGCCGCGTCATCGCCTGTCAGGCTGTAGGTCAGTGTCTGGCTGTCCACGTCGCTGGCCGCACCAATGGTCACGGCGGTGGTGTTTTCGTCGATGGTGACAGCCGGGGCCAGCGCCAAAACAGGCGCGTCATTGCTGCCGGTAATCGTGACGGTGACCGTCGCAGTATCGGTCCCGCCAAAGCCGTCGTCGACGGTATAGGTAAAGGTGTCGGTGGCGGTTTCGCCCTCGGCCAGCGCGTCAAAAAGGCTGCCGGGATCATAACTGATGGTGCTGCCCGAAACGGTAACCGTGCCCCCCCCGGTGCTGTTGCTGACAGCAGTGATCGCGGTGGTCTGGCCATCAAACTCGCGATCATTCGCAAGCAACGTCGCCGCCGACAGGGTCAGTATGCCATTTTCATCAGTTGCGGCTGTATCATCGCCCGCCAGCACCACGTTATTCGTGCCATCGAGGAAGAGCGTGTAGTCATCCGCCGTAAAATACAGCGCCTCCATCCTTGTCAGCAAATCTCTGCCCGGGTCGATGACAGTGGGCGAAACCGATGCCACAACAACACTGCCCGCCGCACCACCAAGCATCTTGATACTGTAGTCATCGATCTTTCCGGCATAGACTGCGGTATCAAAACCCCGACCGCCATCAATCAGATCATGGCCACCCCCACCTTCGATCCGGTCATTGCCGTTCAGCCCGAACAGCGCGTCATTGCGCGCGGTGCCGGTCAGACGGTCGTCACGACCAGTCCCGAACAGAACCTTGCCAAGGCTGGCAAGCGAGGAAAAAGTGTCACGGTCCCATTGGTAGGTCATGGCGCATCTCCAGAAGGGTTTCAGATGCCATAGCGCCACCACGCACGTAACAGGTCAGTGAAACACGGCGTCACCAAAGCCCGCGATCTGCGCGCATGGCGATAAACTGCCGATAGATCAGATGCCGACGGTGCGGGGCAGATCAACATCATGACAGCAATGTCAGGCCTGCTATTTGGCGCGTGCAATCGCCGGATCATGGCGCGTTTCATTGCGGCGGCAGAACCCGCGCAGTTGGAAGATGCTCAGCGTCACCCGTCTTTAGCCGACCCGCTGGCCTTGAACCCAGACGCCCCGCACAGCACCAGCGCTGGCCAGGCGCGCCACGCGGATCACATCCGCCCGTGCACCAACCGCCAGACGGCCCCGATCAGTCAGCCCGGTTGCCGCCGCAGGGGCCGTCGTCACCGTGGCGATCCCATGTGCCAGATTGCCCCACAGATCGCCCAGCATCAGCGCGGACGACAGCAGGGAAGAGGGCACGTAATCCGATGAGACGATGTCCAGAAGCCCGCTTTCGGCCAGATTCTGCGCCGCGACATTGCCGGAATGCGATCCCCCCCGGATCAGGTTCGGCCCCCCCATCATGACCTTGATCCCCTGCGCCTGGCACGCCTCGGCCGCCTCGGATGTCGTTGGAAATTCCGCGAACTGCGCCCCTTGCACCGCCGAGATGCCAACATGTTCCACGGTGGTATCATCATGGCTGGCCAGAACCGCGCCATACCTGCGCGCCTCGGCCACGGCCGCCATGATGTGGCTGTCACCCAACCGGTCTTTCAGTGCCCGCATGGCTGCGACATGCGCATCAAACTCGACGCTCGTCATGCCGCGTTTCTTGGCCATGTAGTCCCACAGCTTTGACAGGTCACGAAATTGCCGCTCACCCGGGGTGTGATCCATCAGGCTGACAATGCCGATGCTGTCATCCGGGCCGAATTTTGCCAGCTCTTCGACCAGTGTTTCGGAACAAACCTCTGCCCGCAGATGCAGAAAGTGATTGACGCGCAGCACACCCTGCGCACGCATCGCCAGAATTTCATCGGCAAGGCCGCGTGCATATTCATGGTAGTGCGCCTTGGCATCCGACACGACCGACCCCACGCGGAGCGCATCAAACACCGTGGTGATGCCGACGCTGGCCAGTTCCGCATCATGGGCAATGATCGCCGCCTGATGCGGCCAATCGACCTTCGGGCGCGGCTCGATGTGGCGTTCCAGGTTGTCGGTATGCAATTCGATCAAACCCGGCATGACCAGATCGCCCCCGCAATCAATCGCCCCGGGCGGAACGGATGTGCCATCCGTGATGTCGGCAATCTGGCCATTTAACAGGCGCACCGCCCCTGTCTGGACCCGGTCCGGCAGGATGAGCATTGCGTTGGCCAGAATGGTTTCAGTCATGGTGCGATGTCCTGTCTTGCAGTCGGGCGATCAAAAGCGTGCAATGCCAGCAGCCCGTCACATCCATGTGACAAAGCCCCGATACGCGAGCGTGAATGGACCCGGTACAGCGATACGCCATCTATTTTGCGCCGCGCGAGGGTGCCTTTGGCGCGCATGCGGCCGCCTGGCTGGGCCGCGACGCGGTATCGGGTCATGCTGTTCCCCATCCCGAGCTGCCGGGGTTGCCCATTCCCCTGGCCCGGCTGACCGGGGAGCCATGCAGATACGGCTTTCACGGCACGCTCCGCGCGCCATTCCGCCCCGCGATCGGATGCAGTCCGGAAATGATTGAGGCTACCGTCGCCGCCTTGGCCCGCGATCTGCCGCCCGTCACCTGCGACGGGCTGCGCCTTGAGAACATTGATGGCTACCTTGCGCTGACACCCAAGGGGTGCGAGGCGGCGGTGCTGGATCTGGGGGCAAAGGTCATTGAGGCCACGAACGATCTGCGCGCGCCACTGACGGAGGCTGACATCGCGCGACGCCAGCCTGCACGCCTGACGGGGCGGCAACGCGATCTGCTGGATCTGTGGGGCTATCCCTTTGTCATGGAGGAGTTCCGCTTTCATCTGACCCTGACATCGCAATTGCCGCGTGCAGCGGCAGACCAGGTTGCCGAGGTTTTGCAGACCTATTTCGAACCGGTACTGCCACGGCCTTTTGTGATCGAAGACCTGTGCCTGTTTGGCGAGGAGGCCACGGGGTTTTTCCGTCTTTTGCACCGCTATCCCCTTATCGGCTGAAGGGCCGCCAGCAGACGCGCCACACCGTCTTGCGGTGTCGAATCATTCATCACGACACGCGCCGCAATCCCATCGGGCAAGGTGAACGGTGCCCGTGCGAGTCGCGCGACAATGTCTTCTGCACTCTCGCGGCCCCGTTCTGCCAGCCGCGCTGCAAGCATGTGGTCCGGGGCTGTCACCACCACCACGATCAGCGCCGGAAACAGGCGAACCGCCTGCAACAGCGCCTGACGTGACCCGTTGAAGACAACATCGCCCGGCCCGGTCAGGGCATCCTTCGGAATACCGTAGTGCAGGCCATGCGCTGCCCAGTCCATAGCAAAGGCACCCGCGGCTTTGCGCAGTGCAAAAGCAGCCTCGGTGATGCCTTCAAAGTCTTCGCCGCGCGCATCACTTGGCCGGGTGATCACGCGCCGCACCCTGCGCAGGTCGCGCCGTGCCGCCACAGCGCCATCGATCAGCGTATCCTTGCCCGCGCCTGATGGCCCGACAACGGCATAGATCTGCCCCGTCACGCCGGAACCTGTGGTGTAAAGGCCGTGACATCCACCAGCCGGTCACAAACGCGCGCACGCGCCTCTTCGTCATGAAAAATGCCCAATATCGCCGCACCCCGCGCTTTGGCCTCAAGGATGATCGAAAGCACCACTTCGCGGTTTGCTGCATCCAAGCTCGCCGTCGGTTCATCCAGCAGCATCACCGGATAGGTATGGGCAAAGCCGCGCGCGATATTCACGCGCTGCTGCTCGCCCCCCGAAAATGTCGTCGGCGACAGTGCCCACAGCCGTTCGGGAATGTTCAGCCGTGCCAGCAAATCCGCTGCCCGCAGGCGCGCGACGCCCGCATCAACACCCAGTTGCAGCAACGGCTCTGCCACCACGTCCAGTGTCGGCACACGCGGCACCACGCGCAGAAACTGGCTGACATATCCCAGTGTTTCGCGCCGCAGGCGGATGATCGCGCGCGGAGCCGCCCGCGCGACATCCAGCGTTCCCACCCGGATCGCGCCTGCATCGGACAGGTAATTGCCGTAGACCATCCGCATCAGCGTGGATTTCCCCGCACCGGATTTTCCGACCAGCCCCACGCATTCGCCCGGGGCGACGGACAGGGCCGCACCCTGCATCACGGAGATGACGGCACTGCCCTGATTGTGCAGGGTGAAAGCCTTGGAAAGCTTGGAAATCGCGATCATCGCCTAGACCTGCAATACGGATGACACAAGAAGCTGGGTGTAGGCGTGCTGCGGATCATCCAGCACCTGATCCGTCAGCCCCTGTTCGACCACGCGCCCCGATTTCATCACCATCAGCCGATCTGCAAGCAGCCGCACCACGGCCAGATCATGGGTCACGATGATGACAGACAGTCCAAGGTCACGCACAAGGCCGCGCAGCAGGTCCAACAGCCGCGCCTGCACGCTGACATCAAGGCCCCCTGTCGGCTCGTCCATGAACACAAGGCGTGGCCCCGTCACAAGGTTGCGTGCAATCTGCAACCGCTGCTGCATCCCCCCCGAAAACGCCGTGGGTCGGTCATCAATCCGATCAGCGGCGATCTCCACCCGGCCCAACCAGTCAATCGCGCGGTCGCGGATATCGCCGCAATGCCGCGCGCCCACCGCCATCAGCCGCTCACCCACATTGCCACCCGCCGAAACCCCCATGCGCAGGCCATCGCGCGGATTCTGGTGCACATAGGCCCAGTCGGTGCGGCCCAGTCGCCGCCGCTCTGTTTCGCCCATCGCCAGCACGTTGCGCCCGTCATAGGTGATACGCCCATCATCTGCACGCAAATGCCCCGCAAGACATGACAGTAGAGTCGACTTACCCGACCCGCTTTCGCCCACGATCCCCAGCACTTCGCCCGGATAAAGATCAAACGACACATCCGCACAGCCGATCCGGGCACCATAGCGTTTGGTCAGACTGACAACCGACAGCAGGGGCTGGTCGGTCGATGCGATCTTTTCCATCAGCATCATGTCAAATCCTCTTCAGGGGCTATCGTCGTATCGGCCCAAAGCCGCCCCTTGTGCCCCGTTGCCCGCCGCCCCGCACAGAAATCGGTGTCCGAGCAGACAAACATCCGGCCGCCCGCATCATCGGTAATCACCTCATCCAGATAGCTGTCCGCCGCCCCGCACAGATCGCAGTCATGCGCCGCCTTTGATGCGACAAACGGATGGTCGTCAAAATCCAGGCTCACAACCTGCGTGTAGGGTGGCACCGCATAAATCCGCTGCTCCCGCCCCGCCCCGAACAGCTGGACCGCCGCATTGCCCCCCAGCTTCGGGTTGTCGAATTTGGGGATAGGTGAAGGGTCCATCACATAGCGCCCCTCCACCATCACAGGGTAATCATAGGCGGTCGCAATCGCGCCATGCCGTGCGATATCTTCATACAGCTTCACATGCATCAACCCGTATTCCTCCAGCTCATGCATCTTGCGCGTCTCGGTCTCACGCGGTTCAAGAAAGCGCAAAGGTTCCGGGATCGGCACCTGATAGACAAGGATCTGCCCTTCGGTCAGCGGCGTTTCGGGAATGCGGTGGCGGGTCTGGATGATGGTTGCCTGCGCTGTGGCGTCGGTCACCGCAACGCCTGCCGTGCGTTGAAAGAATTTGCGGATCGACACCGCATTCGTCGTATCATCCGCCCCCTGATCAATCACCTTCAGCCGGTCCTCGGGCACCAGACACGCCGCCGTCACCTGAACGCCCCCCGTGCCCCAGCCATAGGGCATCGGCATTTCCCGGCTGGCAAACGGCACCTGATAGCCCGGCACCGCGATGCCTTTCAGGATCGCGCGGCGGATCATGCGCTTGGTTTGTTCATCGAGATAGGCAAAGTTATAGGCCTGATCGGTCATTCCGCCGCCTCCCGCAGCTGCAGGGCTTCGGCCCGCAGCAGCCGCACCAGTTCCAGCTCCGCCTGGAAATCCACATAGTGCGGCAGCTTGATATGCTCCAGAAACCCGGTGGCCTGAATGTTGTCGCAGTGCGACAGCACGAACTCTTCATCCTGCGCCGGTGCCCCGATGAAATCCTCGCCCAACTCCGCCCAGCGCAGGGCGCGGTCCACCAGGGCCATCGAAATCGCCTTGCGTTCCGACTGGCCGAATACCAACCCATAGCCCCGCGTGAACTGCGCAGGCTCGGTCTTTGACCCCTTGAACTGGTTCACCGTCTCGCATTCGGTCAGCGTGATCTCGCCAATCTCGACGGCAAATCCCAATTCCGGGATGTCCATCTCGACCGCCACGCAGCCGATCCGCAATTCGCCCACAAATGCGTGGGTGCGCGCATATCCGCGCTGCGTGGAATAAGCCAGCGACAGGATGAACCCTTCATCCCCCCGCGTGATCGCCTGCAGCCGCAAGGGGCGGTTCGCGGGCAGCTCAAGCGGTGTGCGCGTCAGGTCCGTGGGATCATTGTCATCTGGCGGGACCGCCTCGATCAG
>JAAFHS010000529.1:586-2490 GCA_013298485.1 Rhodobacterales bacterium | reverse complement strand
CGCCGAAGGCTACCGCGCCGCAGCCCGGCAGGGTGCGGGCATCATCGAATGTGATGTGACATTCACCAGGGACGGCGAGCTGGTCTGCCGCCATGCGCAGGACGATCTGCAAACCTCGACCAACATCCTTGCCACGCCATTGGCCAGCACTTGCGCCAAACCCTTCACCCCCGCCGCGGGTGAAACCAAAGCCGCCGCCACCTGCCAGACATCCGACCTGACACTGGCCGAGTTCCGCACCCTGCAGGGCAAGATGGACGGTGCCGATGACACCGCCACGACGGTTGAGGCCTATATGGCGGGAACAGCCCCCTTCCGCACCGATCTTTTTGCAGGCCGGGGCACGCTGATGACGCATGCGGAATCCATCGCGCTGATCAAAGACCTGGGTGACACAGGACATGTATGCGCAGAAGATGATCGACGACTACAAGGCCGCGGGCATCCCGCCCGCCGATGTGTTCCCGCAATCCTTCAACCTTGATGACATCCTGTACTGGATCAAGGCCGAACCCGCCTTCGGCGCGCAGGCCGTCTATCTGGATGACAGCTATGACACCATCGACGGCTGGGATCCCATGCTGCCCGCGACATGGGACCACTCCATGGCCGATCTGAAGGCCATGGGTGTCAACTACATCGCCCCGCCGATGTGGGTGCTGGTCACGCTCAAGGACGGCCGCATCGTGCCATCCGTCTATGCGACCGAGGCAAAGGCCGCCGGGCTGAAGATCATCACATGGACGCTGGAACGCTCCGGCCCCCTGGCGGGCGGTGGGGGGTGGTATTACCAAAGCATCAAGGATGCCACCACCGATGACAGCATGGCCCTGCAGCTGCTGGACGTGCTGGCCCAGGATGTGGGCGTTGTCGGCGTCTTTTCCGACTGGCCCGCGACCGTCGCCTTCTATGCCAGCTGCGTGGGATTGCCATAGTCTGCATCCGGTCTGGACCCCGCCGCCGCGATTTCCTATATCAACAGTCAGGAAGCCGCAGGGGGATGCCATGTCCGAACATCAGCCACGTGTCGAAGGATCCCCCCTGATCCGCCCATCCAGCACGGACCACCCCTTGTACGAGGATGTTGTCGGTGCCTGCCGCACCGTGTTCGACCCCGAAATCCCGGTGAACATCTTTGACCTTGGGCTGGTCTATACCATTGATATCTCGCCCGAAAACGAGGTTGAAATCATGATGACCCTGACCGCCCCCGGCTGCCCCGTGGCAGGCGAGATGCCGGGCTGGGTGGCCGACGCGGTCGAACCGCTGGCCGGGGTCAAACATGTGAACGTGGCCATGACCTTCGATCCGCCCTGGGGGATGGAGATGATGTCGGACGAGGCCAAGCTGGAACTGGGGTTCATGTGACGGGCGCAAAGCTGTTTGCTTCAAAAGCGTATTGCAAGTTAAAACAGTTGCACCACAGCAAAGCAAGTCTTTAGGCTTGCATTTATCCAAAGCAAGCCCTATAGCTTGCCTATGGAACAAAAAGTCGCTATCCTGACAGGTGATCTGATCGGCTCCACCAGCGCTGGGCCCGATGCTGTCGATAAGGCGATGAAAACGATCGCGCAAGCGGCAAGCTGGTTATCAGATGACATCGGCCAAGATACACGCTTTACCCGATCGCGCGGTGACGGGTGGCAAATCTATCTTGCTCTGCCAGGGCGGTCTTTGCGGGCCTGCCTGCTGGTCATCGCTGGTCTGCGTGCGTTGGATATCGCAGTTGCCACTCGAATATCCGTAGGTATCGGTGATGTCACTTGGGTCGGCAAAACGCTCTCGGATGCCTTTGGCGAAGCCTTTAACCGATCTGGTCGCGGGTTGGACGACATGCACAAAGCGACCCGCCTTGTGATAACAGGAGGTGGCACCGACGGCGACTGGCACACGGCCATCTTTGA
>JAAFHS010000529.1:0-576 GCA_013298485.1 Rhodobacterales bacterium | reverse complement strand
CCCGCGAGCAGGCAGAGGCCGTAATGATCGCGCTCCAACACGAAACACTTGCGCAAATGCAACTGGCAAAACCATTGGGAATCACACGCCAAGCCTTTCAAGCGAGGCTTAACAGCGCAGGATACGCTGCACTGAAAGAGGCACTCTGGGCTTTCGAAAAACGTGACTACGCCATAAAGGACATCACATGACAGAAACCCTCATCGCCCTCGCCTTCGCCCATGTCCTTGCCGATTTCATCTTTCAGACCAACTGGATGGCCGCCAACAAGCGTGATCCTGTCCGTCTTGTGGCCCATATCGCCGTCGTGCTGATCACCGCCATCGCCGCCACCGGCGTCCTTCACCCTGCCCTTCTCGCCCTTGCCGCCGCGCATCTGGTGCTGGATGCGGGCAAGGCCTGGCTGCCGTGGAAGGGCCTTGCCCCCTTCCTGCTGGATCAGACCCTGCATGTGGCGATCCTGATTGCCACCGCGCTGTGGGTGCCGGACCTGTGGGCGCTGGGCCTGTGGGGAATGCCTGCCGAAGACGGCTGGCTGCCATGGGGCGATGAAGCCACAAACATCATCCCCGCCCT
>JAAFHS010000053.1 GCA_013298485.1 Rhodobacterales bacterium | reverse complement strand
GCATCCAGGCCAGATTGCGCTGCAGCGTCGCCCCCGGCACGACCGCAAGATAGGCTGTCTCCGACAGGCGCGTCACTGTAAGATCAGCCTCTATCCCCCCGGAAGCATTCAGGAACATCGTATAGATGATCCGCCCTATCGCCACATCCATCTGCGCTGATGCAATCCGGTTCAGGAATTTGCAGGCATCGCGCCCCTCGACCCGGATCTTGCCGAACGACGTCATGTCAAAGAATCCGACGCCGTTTCGCACCGCCAGATGCTCGGCCCTTTGGTTGTCAAACCAGTTCTGCCGCTTCCAGCTGTACTGATATTCCCGCGGCTGCCCCTCACGCGCGAACCAGTTCGCCCGCTCCCAGCCCGCGACCTCGCCAAACACCGCACCCCGCGCCTTCAGATGGTCATGCAGCGGCGTGCGGCGCACCCCCCGGCTGGTTTCCATCTGACGGTAAGGGAAATGATCGGCGTACAGCAGGCCAAGCGTCTCGCTCACCCGTTCGCGCAGATACTTGCGGTTCTTCTGGAACGGCTGCGCCCGGCGGATATCCACCTCCCACAGATCGAACGGCGCCTCACCTTCGGTAATCCAATGCGCCAGCGCCATGCCAGCGCCCCCGGACCCGGCAATGCCGACCGAGTTATACCCGGCGGCAATCCAGTACCCGCCCAGCTCCGGTGCCTCGCCCAGATAATAACGGTCATCGGGGGTGAAACTCTCCGGTCCGTTGAAGAATGTATGTATCCCCGCGGTCTGAAACAGCGGCAAGCGGTTCATCGCATGCTCAAGGATCGGCTGGAAATGGTCCCAATCCTCGGGCAGCGTGTCGAACATGAAATCCTCGCGGATGCCATCCATCCCCCAGGGTTTCGCTTTGGGTTCAAACGCGCCGACCATCATCTTGCCTGCGTCCGACTTGTAATAGGCGCATTCATCCGGCACCCGCAGCACTGGCAAATGCCCAAGCCCATCAATGGGTTCCGTGATCAGGTAAAAGTGCTCGCAGGCATGCAGTGGCAAGGTCACGCCACTGGCCTCCGCCAGATCCCGCCCCCACATCCCGCCGCAGTTCACCACCACGTCGCAGGCAATATGCCCCGGCTCCCCATCCGCCCCGACATAGTCGACGCCCGCCACCCGGCCATCGGCCTTTGTCACCCCCACAACCTTCGTATGCTCGAATATCTGCGCCCCGCGCATCCGTGCACCCTTCGCCAGCGCCATCGCGATATTGGCCGGATCGCACTGCCCATCCAGCGGCAGGGCCACCGCCCCCACCACGCCGTCGATGTTCAGATGCGGATACTTCGCCTTGGCTTCACCCGGCGAGATTTCATGCACTTCCACATCGAAAATCCGCGCCACCGTCGCCTGCCGCAACAGCTCCTCATGCCGCGCCTCGGTGAGTGCCACCGAGATCGAGCCCACCTGCCGCATCCCAGTTTCCACCCCGGTTTCCGCCGCGAGCTTGACATACAAATCCGCCGAATACTTCGCGAGCCGCGTCATGTTCGCCGACCCGCGCAACTGCCCGATCAGCCCCGCCGCATGCCATGTCGTCCCGCTGGTCAATTGCTTGCGCTCCAGCAGCACGACATCGCTCCACCCGGCCTTCGCCAGATGGTAGGCCACCGAACAGCCAGAGACGCCGCCCCCGATCACCACCGCCCGCGCGTGTTTTGGAATATCAACCACGTCCCGGTCTTCCTCTCAGCAAAAATATCCCACGGGGGTCCGGGAGTGTGAAACCCCCGGTCCGCCGCCCGTCACGCGCGGATGCGCTCATTTTTCGGGTCCCATAATGGCACATCGTCCTGCACGACGGCCTGATGCCGTGTGCCGAAAATCTCGACCTCAACCCGCGATCCCGGCACATTCACATCGCTGCGCAACATGCCAAGCCCAATGCACTTTCCAACCCTGTGGCCAAAGTAACCGCTCGTCACTTCACCCACCACCGCGCCATCATGCCAGATCGTCGCCATATAGGGCGGGTCCTGATCGCCTGCGTCAATCACCAGCGTGCAGAACCGCTTGGCCACCCCGCGCTGCTTCTCCGCAGCCAGCGCCGCCTTGCCCCGGAAATCGGGCTTGGTCCAATCGACAAACCGCTCCAGCCCGCCTTGCAGCACCGTGTAGTCGGTCGAAAGGTCACCCTTCCACGCCCGATACCCCTTTTCGATACGCAGGGAATTCAGCGCGAACATCCCGAACGGGCGCAACCCCAAAGGCCCGCCCGCCGCCATCACCGCGTCCCAGACGGCCGGCGTATCCCCCACACGGCTGTGGATTTCCCACCCCAACTCTCCCGCGAAGGACACCCGCATCAGGAATACCTCTGCCCCGGCAATCCGCGCGGTCTGAAACGTCAGCCAGCCCTTGGACAGGTCCGCATCACCGACCGCCGCCAGAATATCCCGCGACGCGGGCCCCGTCAGTATCTGCGTCGACCAGGCATCGGTTTCCTCGCGCAGGGTCAGCCCGGCATCCAGATGCCGCGTCAACCAGTCGCGGTCATGCACCTGCGCCGTTGCCGCCGTGATCAGCAGCAATTCATCCATCCCCAGCCGCGCCACCGACATTTCGGTGACAATCCGCCCCTTCTCATCCGCGAAATAGGCCAGCCCCAGCCGTCCCATATTCGGCACCTTTCCCGTGATCTGGCGCGCCAGCCAATCAGCAACGCCCGGTCCTTCGATCACGAACCGCGAAAACCCCGGCAGGTCCAGAATGCCTGCCGCATCGCGCACCGCCGCACATTCCGCCGCCACCGCATCAAACCACGGCCCTTTGCGATCCCATGTCCGCTGTGCGTCCTCGGACGTATCATCGCCTGCCCGCGCATACCACAGTGCCCGCTCCCAGCCGTTATAGGCCCCGAACTGCGCGCCGAGGGCTGCCGTCCAGTTATGCACCGCCGACAGTTTCTTGCCCCGCCCCTCGGGCCAGGCGTGATGTGGGAAATGGATGGCGTATTCGTGCCCGTACACCTCCATCCCCTTTTTCACGCAGTAATCCGCATCCTCAAACCCCGTGAACCGGCGCGGATCGCAGGACCACATGTCCCATTCCGTCGCCCCTTCCGTCACCCATTCCGCAAGCACCTTGCCCGCCCCCCCCGCCTGACAGATGCCGAAGGTAAAGACGCATGCCTCAAACGCATTCGGCACCCCCGGCATCGGCCCGATCAGCGGGTTGCCATCCGGCGTATAGGGGATCGGGCCATTGATCACCTTGGTCAGCGGGGCCTTTTCCAGCAGCGGCACCCGCGCCATCGCATCATTGATGTACCATTCCAGCCGTTCCAGATCGTCCGGGAACAACTGAAAACTGAAATCATCGGGGAAGGGATCATCCTTTGTCACCCAATGCGCTTTGCAATTCCGCTCATAGGGCCCAAGGTTGAAGCCGTTCTTTTCCTGCCTGAGGTAATAGCTGCTGTCCACATCGCGCAGCAGGGGTAGCTTCTTGCCCGTTGCTGCCGCGTGCGCGGCCACTTCCGGCACTGTGTCAAACAGCATGTACTGATGGCTCATCACCATCATCGGCACCTCGCGGCCAAACCAGCGGCCCACCTCGCGCGCATAGTACCCGGCGGCATTGACCACAATCTCGCAGCGGATCTCCCCCTTGGGCGTCGCAATCACCCAATCCTCGCCCTCGCGCCGCGCACCCGTTGCCGGGCAGAACCGTTCAATCCGCGCGCCCAATGCCCGCGCGCCCTTGGCCAGCGCCTGGGTCAGTTGTGCGGGATCGATGTCGCCGTCATAGGGATCATACAGCGCCCCCGTCAGGTCATGCGTCGCAAGGAACGGATATTTCGCGGCAATTTCATCCGGTGCCAGGATCTGCAGGTCCATCCCCTGATAACGCCCCATCCCCACGACGCGCTGAAATTCCTGCAACCGTTCCCTGCTATGCGCAAGGCGTACCGATCCCGTCACATGATAATTCATCGGGTAATCCACGGCCTCACCCAGCCCGCGGTACAACTCCGCCGAATAGCGCTGCATGTTCATGATCGACCAGCTGGATGAAAACGTCGGCACATTGCCTGCCGCGTGCCAGGTCGACCCCGCCGTCAGTTCGTTCTTTTCCAAGAGAACGCAATCCGTCCAACCCGCCTTGGCCAGATGATAGAGGCACGACGCACCAACCGCGCCACCCCCGATGATGACCACGCGCGCCCGTGTTGGAAATTCCATTCAGCCGTCTCCCGTTGCGCGGCCAAGATGCCCCGGCATGAAAATGCTTTCAATTCCACAACGCGCATCCTATTAATCGGAAAAAACGATAAGGGGGCCACCATGCAGATCGAACTCATCGACACCTTCCTTGACCTTGCCGAAACGCGCAGCTTCAACCGCACGGCGGAACGGCTGGGGATCACGCAATCATCCGTCTCGGGTCGCGTGCTGGCGCTTGAGGCAGCGGTCGGCGCACGGCTGTTCAACCGCAGCCGCGCAGGCACCGAATTGTCGCCGGAGGGCCAGCGGTTTGAACCCCATGCCCGGACCCTGCGCCACGAATGGCGCGAAACCATCCGGCAGGTGCAGACATCCGACCGCACCACGATCCGCCTTGGCATCCAGAACGATCTCGCTGCCGCACAGATCGGCGAGCTGGTCGCCGATTTCCGCAAAGGCCTGCCCTGGGCCGCGTTTTACATCGAGCCCGATTATTCCAATCAGATGTGCGCCGACACGCTGTCGGGCGTGCTGGATTTCGCGCTGCTGTTTTCGCCCAAGCCCCATCCTGATCTGCATTTTGTCACGATCGGCGAGGTCAGCTACCGCATGGTCAGCTCTGACGTCACCACGCGCACAGACCTGACTGTGGATCGCTATATCCTGACCCATTATGCCGATGCCTTCGCCACTGCGCACCGCCAGCTTTTGCCCGAAATGGGGCAGACGCTGCTATCGGTTGGGCAAAGTGCGACGGCAGAATCCCTGCTGCTGGCCATGGGCGGATCGGCCTATGTGCTGTCAGATGCGGCCCAGCGGCTGGAGGCGACGGGGCGCTTTCACGCCGTCACCGATGCGCCCGTTCTGACCCAGCCGGTCTATGCCGCCATGCATCTGCGCAACCGCATCTCCAAGACGCACCGCCGCCTGACCCGCATGGCCGGTCGCGTGTTCAGCAGGCGGTCTACATCACCGTCCGAAGCCGATATCCCGGAGCATGCGCCAGACGAACGTGCGTAATCGCCACCCCTTCGGCATCCCGCGTCACGCGTTCGGTGACAAACAGCGCAACCCCCATCGCCACGCCCATGGCCGCGGCCTCGGCGGTGCCCGCACCTTCGGCGGCAAAGGCGATCTCACCCGTCGCATAGGTCACTGATGTCACCAGCCATTCATTCGCACTGATCTCTGCAAAATCCGGCAGCGGTGGCAGTACCGCGGGGTTCAGCCACCGCATCTCGAAGACAAAAGGCCTGCCGTCCGCCAGATGCAGCGTTTCCAGATAGAGCAGCCTCTCTGACAGGCCGGTCTGATCTCTGATCGCCCCGGGGGGCTGCCGCATATCCTGCACCAGCACGCGGTGGCTGTGCCTGCGCCCCAAAGCCTCCACCTGCTGGCGGATCACCGGAATATCCAGCGTCGCCTTGCGCACGGGGATGGCCACCACCCGCGTGCCCGCCTTCCTGCGCCGTTCCAGCACGCCTTTAGACGCAAGATCGCGCAAGGCCCGGTTCACCGTCGCCCGCGCGCAGCCGAATTCGACTGCAAGCTCCTCCTCCCCCGGAATAGCCGCACCCAGGGGCCAGACCCGCATGCGGATACGGCGCAACACTTCGGCGCGGATATCCTCCCATCCACTCAAATCGCATCCCCCAACTGCGCCATGACCTTGCGGAACTGCGCCCCGATGACCTCGCGCTGCGGATGCCGCCCCTGGGTCACAATCGGCCGCCCCGCCGACCAGACATCGCAGACCATCCGGTCATCGCCCGCAAAGATCAGCGTGTCGAGAATGGCATCGCCCCGGCGCGCCGCCAGATCACCGTCATCACGCAGGCGCAGCAGATCCGCCCAATCCCCCACCCGGATCGCCCCCGCCTGCCGCCCTGCCGCCTGCGCGCCCCCCGCACAGGCCGCATCAAACAACGTTCGCCCCGTGGATTTGTCCGGTCCCGCCAGCATCGCCCGTCCCCGGTGCGAAAGGCGCTGCGCATATTCCAGCAGCCGCAACTCTTCGCTCAGCGATACCCGCACATTGCTGTCTGATCCCACGCCATAGGCCCCGCCCGCCGCCTGCCAGCCCATCGCGTCAAAGATGCCATCGCCCAGATTGGCCTCGGTGATCGGGCACAATCCCGCCACCGCCCCCGTCAGGGCCAGCGCGCGCGTCTCATCCGGCTGCATCTGCGTCGCATGAACAGCACACCAGCGCGCATCCACATCCGCATGGGCCAGCAGCCATTCCACCGGCCGCGCCCCGGTATGGGCCAGAACCTCATCCACCTCGGCGACCTGTTCGGCCAGATGCAGATGCAGCGGCGCCTGCGGGGCCAGCCCTGCCACCGCACCAAGGCCCTCGGGGCTGACCGCACGCAAGGAATGCGGGGCCACCCCCAGAACCGTATCTCCGGGCATCCCCGCCAGCGCATCGCCGCTTGCCTGCCACAGGTCCGCAAAGGCATCCAGATCATTGCCGAACCGCATCTGCCCGCCCGCAAGCGCGCGCCCGTCGCATCCCCCCCGCTCATAGAACACCGGCAGCAGCGTCAGGCCCAACCCCACCTGATCCGCCGCCGCCGCAATCCGCACGGCCATTTCCGCCGGATTGTCATAGCGCCGCCCGCCCGGCCCATGATGCAGATAGTGAAACTCGCACACCCCCGCATGGCCCGCCTCGGCCATTTCCATGAAGACCTGTGCTGCAATCGCCTGCACGTCATCCGGCGAAAGGCGCTCCAGAAACCCGTACATCAGGCTGCGCCATGTCCAAAAGCTGTCCTGCCCTGCGGTCCGATGCTCCGTCAGCCCCGCCATCGCCCGCTGAAACGTGTGCGAATGCAGGTTCACCGGGGCCGGGCACAGAATGCCGCCGCCGCCCGCAATCCCGGTTTCGACCCGCACAATCCTGCCGCCCTGCACCGTGACCCGCACATCATCGGCCCAGCCCTGCGGCAGCAGTGCGGTCCTTGCATGAATTTGCATCCCGGCCTCCCTTGACAGCGAAATATGTATAGACATAATAATCCGACGCATCCCATGAAAGCAAGTGCCATGGCCTTGGTTCTGATCCACGCGAACGCCGCCACAATGACCGACGGCTATGGCCTGATCGCCGATGCCGCCGTGGCAATGGATGCGGGCCGCATCGCATGGGTCGGCCCCACCGATGCAATCCCCGCCCCCTATCGCAGGTCTGACGCCCATGATTGTGCAGGCGCCCTGCTGACGCCCAGCCTGATCGACTGCCATTCCCATGTCGTCTTTGCCGGGAACAGGGCGGGCGAGTTCGAGATGCGCCTGAACGGGGCCAGTTACGAACAGGTGGCCCGCGCGGGCGGCGGTATCCTCTCCACGGTCCGCGCCACCCGTGCCGCCACGATGGATGATCTCATCGCGCAGGCCCTGCCCCGCATCGATCAGATGATCGCCACCGGCACCACCACGCTTGAGATCAAATCCGGCTATGGCCTTGATCTCGAAACCGAACTGACGATGCTCCGCGCCGCCCGCCGCATCGGCACGCAGCGCCCCATCCATGTGACCACCACCCATCTTGCCGCCCATGCCATCCCACCCGAATTCGCCGGCCGCGCCGATGATTACATTGATCAGATCGCCATCCCCTCGCTGCACGCCGCCCATACCCAAGGCCTGATCGACGCCGTCGATGCCTTTTGCGAAGGCATTGCCTTCACCCCCGCCCAGGTCGACCGCCTGTTCACCACCGCCACACAGCTTGGCCTGCCCGTCAAACTGCACGCCGAACAACTGTCCGATCTCGGCGGTGCCGCCCTCGCTGCCCGCCACAAGGCCCTGTCCGCCGATCATCTCGAATACCTCTCGCCCGCAGGCGTCAGTGCCATGGCCGCCGCCGGAACCGTCGCTGTCATCCTGCCCGGTGCCTTCTACACCCTGCGCGAAACCCGAATGCCCCCCATCCACTCCTTACGCGCCGCCCGCATCCCCATGGCCGTCGCCACCGATTGCAACCCCGGCTCATCCCCTATGACATCCCTGCCGCTCGCCATGAACATGGCCTGCACCCTGTTCCGCATGACCCCGCTCGAAGCCCTCCAAGGCACCACCCTGCACGCCGCCCGCGCCCTTGGTCTGTCCGACCGTGGCACCATTGCCCCCGGCCTGCGCGCCGACCTGTGCCTGTGGGATGCCACGCACCCTGCGGAACTGGCCTACCGTATCGGTGCGCCCCCCCTGAAATCCCGCATTGCCGGAGGCATCCTTGCCCCTTGAAACCCTGATCCCCGGGGCCACCACCCTGGCCCAGCTTGAACGCCTGTACCGCAGCGGTGATGCCGCCTGCCTGCCCGACACCGCCCGCGCGCCCGTCGATGCCGCCGCCGCCCGCATCGCCGCCGCCGCCGCTGGCGGGCAGGCCGTCTATGGTGTGAACACCGGTTTCGGCAAACTCGCCAGCCTCAAGATCGCTGCTGAAGACACTGCAATCCTTCAACAAAACCTCATTCTGTCGCATTGCTGCGGTGTCGGCGATCCGATGCCCCGCACTGTCGCCCGCCTGATGATGGCGCTCAAGCTCCTGTCCCTCGGGCGCGGGGCATCGGGCGTCCGCTGGGACGTCGTGGCGCAGATCGCGGCGATGCTGGCCCATGACATCACCCCCGTGATCCCCGCCCAAGGCTCCGTCGGCGCATCCGGCGATCTCGCCCCCCTCGCCCATATGACCGCCGCCATGATCGGCGTGGGCATGGTCACCGTGGCGGGTCAGACCCTGCCCGCCGCCACCGCACTCCAGAATGCAGGCCTCGCCCCCCTGATCCTCGGCCCCAAGGAAGGCCTCGCCCTCATCAACGGCACGCAGTTCAGCACGGCTTTCGCCCTTGCCGGCCTGTTTGATGCCTGGCGCGCCGCCTGCAGTGCCCTTGTCACCTCCGCCATGTCCACCGATGCGATCATGGGTTCCACCGCCCCCCTGCATCCCGAAATTCACGCCCTGCGTGGTCACGCAGGCCAGATTGAGGCTGCGGGCGTCATGCGGGCCCTGCTCGACGGCTCCGCCATCCGCGAAAGCCATCGGGACGGCGACAACCGCGTTCAGGACCCCTATTGCATCCGCTGCCAGCCACAGGTCACCGGGGCCGCGATGGATGTGCTGCGCATGGCCGCGACCACCCTGCAGATCGAGGCGAATGCCGCCACGGATAATCCGCTCGTGCTGTCGGACGGCATCATTTCCGGTGGTAACTTCCACGCCGAACCCGTTGGTTTTGCAGCCGATATGATCGCGCTCGCCATCAGCGAGATCGGCGCCATCGCGCAGCGCCGCGTGGCCCTGATGGTCGATCCCACACTCAGCTTCGATCTGCCCCCGTTCCTGACGCCGAACCCCGGCCTCAACTCTGGCCTGATGATCGCCGAGGTGACCACCGCCGCCCTGATGTCCGAGAACAAGCACGCAGCCCACCCCACGGTCATCGATTCAACCCCCACATCCGCCAATCAGGAA
>JAAFHS010000528.1 GCA_013298485.1 Rhodobacterales bacterium | reverse complement strand
TGCCCCCAACCATCGCATAGAAGATCCCTTCGCCCGATGATGGGGCGACCACGCCCGCCGCATCCCCCGCCAGCACCACGTCACGGCCATTGTCCCAGCGGTCCAGCGGGCGCAGCGGGATCGGCGCGCCTTCGCGCCGGATCGTTTCGCATCCCGTCAGGCCCGCCGCTGCGCGCAGCGCCGCCGTCGCCTGTTTCAGGTCGACCCCGTCAATCCCCGTGCCCATCCCGATCGACGCATGCGCGCCATGCGGAAACACCCAGCCGTAGAAATCGGGGGATATCCGCCCGTCATAGATCACATCGCAGCGGGTGGGGTCATAATCCGCATTCGCAGCCTCCGCCCGTTCGGGCGCCTTGATGATCTCATGGTACGCAATCACATACGGGATCGTACTGCCCCCCGGCACTTCGGTGCGCGCAACCCCCGACCGCGCCCCATCCGCCCCGATCACCAGCTTCGTCGTCAGGCGACGCTCTTCGCTGCTGGCCTTGTCGCGGAAGATTACATGCGTGCCATCCGCATCCCGTTCGATGCGCAGGTAGGTGCCTGTCAGACGCGTAGCCCCCGCCGATGCCGCCCGTACCCGCAGAAACTCGTCAAAATGTTCGCGGTCCACCATGCCGACATAGCCATTCTCAATCGGAATATCGACCGTGCGCCCGGTGGGCGACACCATCCGTGCCGTGTTGATGCGGGCCACGATCTGGTCATCGGGAATGGCAAAATCAATCACGGCCCGCGGCGGGATCGCGCCACCGCAGGGCTTGATCCGCCCATCCCGGTCCAGCATCGCCACGCGGTGTCCGGCGCGCGCCAGATCCTCTGCCGCCGTCGCCCCGCAAGGACCACCCCCGACTACAACGACATCATAGGTCATTCTCATTCTCCCGGCATAAGGGTGGCATGGGGGCGTCGCGTTTCTGCAGCCGTCACGCGCATGGCAAGCGTCGCTGCAATCAGAAAGATCAATCCTTCGGCGGCAAAGACCGCCCCGTATCCTGCGGCATCGGACGCCATCACCCGGCGCATCACGTCGGCGGCCACCGTGCCGCCAAATGACCCAAGGCCAAAGCCAATCGCCTGTGCCGCCCCGAAGACACCCATCCGCGCGCCGGTGCGCAGCGCATCGCCTTCGCGCGCCAGCCCCATCATCGCGCCAATCGCGGCCACGGCAAAGACGCCATTCGCAAGGCCAAGTGCAAAGATATTCGCGGCCAGCGGCCAGTCCGGCGCATGCTGCGCGCCGTAAGCCAGCGCCATCAGCGACGCGCCGGACAGGATGCAGCCGCCCACGATCCACACCCGCAGCGGGACGGCAAACACACGCAGCAGCAATGTGCCCGACGCCAGCACCATCAACATGCCCGTCAGGGCACCCGCATGATGCTGACCGCTCAGGCCCGTGCTTTCGCCCACCGTCATGCCAAAGACATGGCCCGCAAACGGCTCCAGGATCAGGTCCTGCAGGTTATAGGCGGTCATCGACGCAAAGACAAAAATCGTGAACGCCCGCGTGCGCGGCTCTGCCCACATCTCGGCCAGCACGGCGCGGAACGGCACGGCGGCATCCGGTGCCTGCCGCGCCGGACCACGCTCCTGCCCCCAGAGCCCCGCCACCGTCAGCAGGATGGCCACCACCGACACACCCGCCGTTACCGCGACCAGCCGCGCGGGCGTATAGGGGTCCAGCAGCTTGCCCGCGACAATCGCCGTGACCACCAGCCCGGAAATCATCATGATCCACACCGCGCTGCCCGCGGCCGCCTGCCGCGCCTCATCCACGCGGGTGGCCAGCAGGGCGAGCAGATTTGTCCCCCCTGCCCCGATCCCAAGCCCGATCAGCAGGAATGACGGCACCGCCGCCGCAATCCCCCATGCAGGCGACGTTGCCATCAGCCCCACCGAGAGCGCCGCACAGATCGCACCCGCCGCCAGCACCAGCACCCCGCCGATGATCCAGGGAAGGCGCCGGCCACCCTGATCCGCGCCATGGCCAAAACCCGGGCGCAGGAATTGCGTGCTGTAGTACAGGGCAACCAGCAGCCCCGGCAGGATTGCGGGCAGGGCCAGTTCCACCGTCATCACCCGGTTCATCGTCGACGTTGTCAGCGAGACGATCGATCCCAGCGCCATCTGCACAAGGCCGAGCCGCAATATGGCAATCCATCCCGCCATCACAGCCCCCTGACGGCAAAGGCCGCGATCATCATGCCCGCGACATAGAACAGAACGCCCGTGCCATTGTACCACGGCGCTTTGGCCTTGGGGTCGCGGAACAGCACCCGCATGGCGGCAAACTGCGCCAACAGCAGCGCAAGGATCGCCGCCGCATGCCACGGCTTGCCCCAGACCAGCAGCATCGCAATCACCAGGGCTTGCGCCATCCCCATCACCGTGCAGGCAATCCGCGCCGCCACGTCAGGGCCCAGCACCACGGGCAGTGACCGCACGCCATGCTGCCGGTCCCCTTCCAGCGCCTTGAAATCATTCAAGGTCA
>JAAFHS010000527.1:719-2502 GCA_013298485.1 Rhodobacterales bacterium | reverse complement strand
AGACGGAAGTGCTGGCGCGGCTGCTGCGGGGGCGGCCTTGCGTGCTGTCAACGGGGGGCGGCGCGTTTCTGGCGGCGGCCAACCGCGACCTGGTGGGCGCGCATGGGGTGTCGGTGTGGCTGCGCGCCGATCTTGATCTGCTGTGGCAGCGGGTCAGGCACAAGACGACACGGCCCCTGCTGCGCACGCCCAATCCGCGCCAGACACTGGCGGATCTTTATGCAGCAAGGGTGCCGCAATACGCCTGCGCGGATATCGTGGTGGACAGCCGGCAAGATCTGTCGGTCGAGGCGATGGCCGCGCGGGTGGAGGCGGCGCTGCGGGCACGGCCGGACGTGATGGAAGGGGAATGACGATGCAGGTGGTGCCGGTCGATCTGGGCGCGCGCAGCTATGAGGTGCGCATCGGACGGGGCCTGATTGATGCGGCAGGGGTTGCGATTGCCCCCCTGCTGCGCCGCCCGCGTGTGGCGATTGTCACGGATGCGACGGTGGCGGGCCTGCATCTGGCGCGGCTGGAGGCGGCGCTTGCGGCGGCGGGGATTGCCTCAGCAGCGCTGGTGCTGCCCGCGGGTGAGGGGACGAAGGGGTGGCCCGCCTTCACGCAAACGGTGGAATGGCTGCTGGAGAGACGGGTGGAACGCCGCGACGTGGTGGTGGCCTTTGGCGGCGGCGTGATCGGCGATCTGGTGGGGTTTGCGGCAGCGGTGCTGCGGCGCGGGGTGCGGTTCGTGCAGGTGCCGACAACGCTGCTGGCGCAGGTTGACAGTTCGGTCGGGGGAAAGACGGGGATCAATACGGCGCAGGGCAAGAACCTGGTGGGGGCGTTTCATCAGCCGAGCCTGGTGCTGGCGGATATCGATGTGCTGGAGACGCTGCCTGCGCGGGATTTCGTGGCGGGCTACGGCGAGGTGGTGAAATACGGGCTTTTGGGGGATGCGGGGTTCTTTGACTGGCTGGAGGCGGCGGGGCCGACATTGGCGCGCGATCCTGAGGCGCGGCAGCAGGCGGTGGCGCGGTCTGTCGCGATGAAGGCGGGCATCGTGAGCCGGGACGAGACGGAGGAGGGGGAGCGGGCGCTGCTGAACCTCGGCCACACGTTCTGCCATGCGTTGGAAAAGGCGACCGGGTATGGCGACCGGCTGCTGCATGGCGAGGGGGTGGCGGTGGGCTGCGCGCTGGCGTTCGAGTTGAGCATGCGGCTGGGGCTTTGCGCGCAGGAGGACCCGAGCCGGGTGCGCGCGCATCTGCGGGCGATGGGGATGAAGACGGCGCTGTCCGACATCGCGGGCGATCTGCCGGGGGCGGAAGCGTTGCTGGGGCTGATGGGGCAGGACAAGAAGGTGGTGGACGGACGGTTGCGGTTCATCCTGGCGCGGGGCATTGGCGAGGCGTTCGTGGCCGAGGATGTGCCGGGGGATGCGGTGCTGCGGTTGCTGCAGGATGCGCTGGCGGAAAGGTAAATTGACGGCTGTCAATTTCACAGTATTTATTGTAATATCAATATGTTGATGAAAAATTTCGGGCCTTTTGCAAGGTTTTGTTCATCTTTGTGCAGATTGTTCATGCATGACTTCAATATCGCGGCGTAGAGATATGTTTTTATTCATAGAATGACGGTGTTTGGCGCAGTTCCGGCCATTGCTGCGGGCAGTGGCCCCAGATGGTGAAGGCACCGTCCGCCATCTGCAGCAGCCGGGCGGCGTGGTGGCGGGCAAGGGCGGGGTCATGCGCATCGTGATACCCCTCGTCCGGCTCCGCAGGGCGTGAAATGGCATCGGAGG
>JAAFHS010000527.1:0-709 GCA_013298485.1 Rhodobacterales bacterium | reverse complement strand
CCGGTTTCCGGCAGATGCAGGCTGAGCGCGAGTTGCCCGGGCGCATGGCCCGGCACATGCAGCACGGTCAGGCCGGGGGCAAGATCGGTGTCTTCGTGCACCGGCAGCCAGCGGGCGGCGGGCCAGTCCATCGGGCGGGCGTCACCCCAGTAGAGCGGCTGCGGCAAAGCGCGTTCTTCGATGCCGATCATGATGGGGACATGGGTGAAATCATGAAGGCCGCCGACATGGTCGATGTGGCTGTGCGTCAGGATCAGAAGGTCGATGTCGGCGGGTGTGATGCCGCAAAGCGCAAGCTGGGCGGCGGGCAGGTTGGCGGTTGTCAGATGCCGCACATGGCCAAAGGCGGTCAGGCCATCTTCCTGCGCTGATGCGACGGGGTCGGCGGCATATTTCGCAGGAAAGCCGGTATCGACCAGAACCCGCTCGCCCGCGTCGGTGGTGATGAGGAAGCCGGGAATGCCGATGGTACGGCCCGCGTTCACATGAAACGTGCCGAAATCAAGGATATGCAGCGAACGGGGCGCGCCATGCAGGATCATCGGGGCATCTTTCCGGGTCTGTTGCGGCAACCTAAAGCGGTTTGCGACGAATGTGAAACACATCCAAGGATGTCACGCGGCAGACCCAATTTCGCCCCGGAAATGCCACCCCGATATAGGAAGGGCATTCGTGCGCGCGTATGGCCGCATCCAAAAGGATATGCAAT
>JAAFHS010000526.1 GCA_013298485.1 Rhodobacterales bacterium | reverse complement strand
TGCGCACCAGTAACGTAAGTTGCTCGGCTTGCAGTTTAGACAACATTCCTGTGCTGGATAGTATGAGATCGTAATCACGATCGTCGGTTTCTATACCGGCAGCGGTTAGCCGCGCAAACTTGCCAATGGGATCCGGGGAGGCGGCGGCAACCATGGCGCTCATCGCGGCAGTTTCGGCTTTTGCGGCAGTGTTGCAATCTGGAGGTTCTTCGCTGGCTTGCGTCGGGTTGATCTGATTGATCATGGCTACAGCCGCACACCCAACCCAAAGCTGTGCATCAGGGTCGTGTGGCCCCCAGCCGCTCAAAAAAGCATAGCCAATCAAACCTCCGGCAAAGACGTTGTCCATCTCCTCGGGTGTCAGGTTGCGCTGCTGGAGTTTTGAGCCAAGCAAAGCAAGCGTGGATTGCGGATCGCCACGGTCGCTGGTCCTTTGGAAATAGGCAACGGTCAAATAACCAAGAACCTGCCTTTCCGGCGTGGGCGCGACATCAGCCTGAAGCAAGGCCTGCTGAAATACGCAGGCCGGTTCGGGATCGGGCAGACATTCAAGTGCCTGCACCGGCAAAGTGCTGGCCAGCAAGATGGCAGTGACAGCGATGAATTTCTGTCTACAGCGTTTCATAAGCAAATCCAATACAGCGAAATTACGGCAATTCTGCGGCCAGCGGCCGCACCGTCGGCGCAGGCGTCGTCTCGAAAATCAGCGCTTAAGTCTGAAAGGTCGGATGGGCAATATTGCCCATCCTACGTCGCAGGGGCCGTCCTTCGGGGTGGCCTTTCCCATTTGCGGATTGTGAAAAACGCTGTCGCGAATCCGCAAACCGGATTACAATTTTACTAAGAATTTTTTGCCGACCCCGTTTTTCTCAACCACAAGGTTTCATGCCATGCCCTATAGCGCCACCGCCGCCATTGCCTTTTGTCAAAGCCAGACTGGCCGTTACCGTGACGGCGAATGCTGGACCCTCATGGAAGATGCCGTTGTCGGTGCCGGGGGCCGGTCCTCACGCGGGCAGACGCCGCACTTTTCACCCACCGCCTCATACGTCTGGGGCACCGCCGTGGCGGCAGGCAGCCTGCAGGCGGGCGATGTGCTGCAGTTTTCCGGCTACAGCTGGACCCGCACCACCGTCACTGACGTCACCAATGCCGATGGCAGCGGCGCCACCGACGAGGCCTCCGCCACCGAAGGCCGCGGCAGCCCGCAGCATTCGGCCATGGTCGTGCGTGTCGTCTCAACCGGCGTCGTCGAGGTGATCGAACAGAACGTGCCGCGCACCACCGGCCCGGTGCAGACGGTGACGCTGGTGCTGATCCCGCCCGCAGCTCCGGCTGTCACCACCACGCGGACCCCGGATGGCAGCGGCGGGCAGACCGTTACTATCGTGACCGTCACGGATGTCGTCAGTGGCACGCCCCGCTGCTACCGGCCCATCGCCGCATGACGGCCAGCACCCGGTGCCAAATCGGCCTTGATCTGGCACCGGGGCATGGGCAGTATCGCGGCTGATCCGCAAAGGGAAAGGCTGCATCCTGGGACGTCTGCTGCTGAAACTCATGCCATGGTGGCTATTCGGTCTTGTCGCACTCGGCATTCTGTCCGTGACCATCGAGGAGGGGCAGGCGTTTCTGTCCGGCCGCGCGGTGCTGTCCGCGACACAGGCCTCGTCCCCGCCCGCCGCCACCAAGGTTGCCGCTTTCGATGCAGACCGCGATGTCACGCCGCTGGATGAGGTCCGGCTGACCGGCATCTGGCTCAGCGATCTGGGGATCGGGACGATTGTGAAAAAGCGCATCGATGATGCCTATGTCATCGTCAAGGATGCCGACGCGCCCGCCTATGCCGTGCTTTACTTCTCCTCCACTGAAGGGGCCGCCGTCGAAAAAGGCCTGCGCGCGCTGATCGATGTCAAGGGGCTGGTCACGGTCGCGGGCTTTCGCGAGACAGGCCGCACTGCCGCGGATGCCGTGACCGCAGACCTGATCGCGCGCGGCCTTGCCGCCGGTCCCCCCGTGGTGGTGCTCGAACCCTATTTCGGCGACCGTGCCGCCGCACTGAACGATCATGTGCAGACCCGGATGTTCACCTTCGCGGTCTTTGCGGGCATCAACCTGCTCTTTCTGGCCATCGCCGTCATCAAGGCCCGCGCCTGGCGCGCCCGCGTTGCCGCGCGCAGGCCCACAGCGGCCATCCCGCGCGTCAGCGCAAACACTGCCCGCGCCGCCGTCCAGGCCCGCACAACGACGCCCGTGCAGTCCACACCCGCCACCCCGTCGCCGCGCGACCCCTTTGCCGGCGGCCCGATCCAGTCGCCCAAAGGCTGGTTCCGGTAAGGCCGGAACCGGCGTTTCCCCCCTTGATTTCCCGCGCCCTCTGGCCTATCCCCCGCGCAGGCACAGGAGTTTAGCTCAGTTGGTAGAGCATCGGTCTCCAAAACCGAGGGTCGTGGGTTCGAGTCCCCCAACTCCTGCCAGTTTTCCCATTGCTCCAAAGTATCGTCCGCATTCGGC
>JAAFHS010000525.1 GCA_013298485.1 Rhodobacterales bacterium | reverse complement strand
CTCCACCCTGCGCTGGAACGGCACCCGCCTGACCGAACGCTTCGGTGCGCTGACCTTCACCATCGCCCTGGCGGTCCAAGACGGCAAACTGCACTACCCCGTCACCCACGGCTGGTGCGCAGGCATCCCCCTGCCGCGCTGGAGCCTGCCGCGCAGCGACACCACCGAATCCGCCGACGGCTGCAGCGCCCGCTTTGACGTCGCCCTCAGTTTGCCACTAATCGGTCTGATTGTGCGCTATCAGGGCTGGCTTGAACCTGCCTGCACGGATCCTGCTGAAACCCTGCGCGCCGCCCCCGTCGCTGCTCCCGCATCCTGATCCCGCACCAATTTGCGAGGGATCCCATGCATATCACCCACCGCCTGTTCGCCGCCTGCCTGATCGCCATGTCCGGCGCATCCGTCATGGTGGCCATGACCGGTCCGCAAAATATCGAGGTGGATCTGGTGGTGTCCGCCACCTGCGGCGCATTCATCGCGGGCATCTTTGCCGCCCCCCTGTTCGGACAGCCAGGGCAAATGGGCGCCCTGTCTGCCGCCGCCGGGGCCGTGTTCGGCACCGCCTTCGGGGCCGCGATTGCAGGGCTCGGCCTCGGGCTGGTCACGGCAGAACCCTTCGCCTTTCTTGCAGCACCCATCATTGTTGGTGCCATGATCATGGTCATGCCCCATGTCCTGATCGTCTGGCTCGCCACCATGGCGGGCACCCATCTGATCATGGGGTTCCTGCGCCGCACCCCCGATTGGGCCGACTGAGCCCGCACCCCAACACGCGGCAACCGCCCTGCACCCCACAGCGAGGGAGGGGAGGCGCATGGCCCGCAATTGTGGCTTATCGCCAGCCGTCCACCGGCAAAGGCCGTTGATCTCCGGCACCTCCCTCCCCCTTTATGAGAGAGGGTCGGGGTGGGGGGGCGCTGCACCAAGACCCTGCCATCGCGCCAGAAACCCTATTCCCGGAAAAACCGGCTGTCCTTGATCTGGTCCCAGGCCCAGACCACCTCTTGCAGACGCTCCTCGTCCGACCGGTCCCCGCCGTTCATATCCGGATGAAGATCCTTCACCAGACTTTTGTATTGCTTGCGGATTTCCGTTTTGGTCCAGGTGTCCCGCGCATCCAGTACCTCGATTGCCTTGCGCTCGGTCGGGGGCAGCTTGCGCGTCGCCGCCGCAGGCCCGCGCCCCGGGTTCTGTGTGGCATTCGATCCCAGCAGCTCCATCGGATCATCCACCCCCAGCCGTTGCCACGCCCGCCCGTCATCGCGCTGGCTGAACGGTTTCGTCTCGCGCCCCCAGACCCGGTCCTTGTCGATGAACTTCTGAAACTCCTCGTCCGTGGTGCCGTTAAAGAAGTTCCACTTCAGATTGTATTCGCGCACATGGTCCTTGCAGAACCAGTAGTATTCATCCAGCACATCCGGCGATTTCGGTGCGCGGTAGGCGCCCGCCTCCTTGCACCCCGGATACTCGCATCCCTTGTTCGAGGTCTCGAATGCGCCGGAAAACCCCCGCCGCCCCGTTTTGCGGCGTTTCTTGTCGGCAGATGCCGAAATATCGAACTCAAATGGCGGGCGATTTGACATGGGCGGCCTTTCCGACTCGGACGCGAGAGTTTAGGTGTTTTGTCAGCAGATTGAAGGGGGCAAGAGCAACAAAATGACCATGGAACAGGAGTTGCGCACCCGTCTCGCCGCCGCCTTCACACCCGAACGGCTGGAAGTCATCAACGACAGTCATAAACACGCAGGCCACAGCGGTGATGACGGCTCGGGCGAAAGCCACTTTTCCGTCCTGATCCGGGCGCAGTCGCTCGCCGCCATGCCCCGCGTCGCCCGTCACCGCGCCGTGCATGCCGCCCTTGGCGATCTGAACACCCGTATCCATGCGCTGGCGCTGGATATCGGCTGAAGGCGGCTTCCTCTGTGCGCAAATATCCTCGGGGGGTGAATGGCCGCGCCAGCGGCCAGAGGGGGGCTGCGGCCCCCGTTGCCCTCGATGCCCGCTTTGCGCGATTTGTCCCGTATCGGGCGGCATGCGAACGCGTTACAATACCGTGATGAACCATGCACCCCGCCTGCACCCGTCGCTTGAATTGCATATGACGCGGTTGTTTCGCGCGCCCCCGCCCGCATTCTGGCGCTGCTGGACAGAACCGCTCCTCCTGATGAAATGGTGGGCCCCGTCGCCTGTCCTGACGGTCGAGGCCGATATTGATCTGCGGCCCGGCGGGCGGTTCTATACCCTCTATCTGCATCAGGACGGCACCACCGATGGCGCAGAAGGCTGCATCCTTGATGTCACCCCCCAGCGGCGCCTTATCTTCACCGATCTTCTGGAACGTGATTTCCGCCCTGCCGCCCGCCCTGCCGTGGGCTATACAGCCACCGTCACGCTGGATGCCGAATCCGGCGGCACCCGGTTCACCATCCGCATGCACCATGCCACCCCCGCCGCGCGGCAGATGCATGAAGACATCGGTTTTCACGAAAGCTGGGGGATCGCCGCCGCCCAACTCGGCGCGCTGGCC
>JAAFHS010000524.1 GCA_013298485.1 Rhodobacterales bacterium | reverse complement strand
TGCTCTCAACAGCTATGGATTGCAGGCCGCGATCCTCGGTACGCGCCTGACGCCCAATGGCTGCCTGGTGCGTTTGGCCGGCTCCGACCGGCTGCGCGTCGAGGACATCGAGAACAAGCGCACGCAGCTCCTGACCACGCACGCGATCAACCTCGTCACGGTCCAGCCCAAACCCGGCGAGATTGTGGTGACAGTCGCCGGCGCCAACCGCCGGGCCGTTTCGCTCTGGGAGCTGTGGTCCCGCCGCGAGTTCAACCGCAACGTCGCTGGCATCAATACGTCCTTCCTCCTGGGCCTCCAAGAGATCAATGGCGCGCTCCTATATCTGAACCTCGGGGCTGAGTTCGGCGGACTCTCGTCCCACGAGCCGCATGCCCTTGTGGCCGGCGCGACCGGCAGCGGCAAGTCTGTGCTAATCCAAGCCTTGCTTCTGGACATCGCGGCGACCAACTCCAAAGACTTGGCGCAAATTATCTTGATCGATCCAAAGATGGGCGTGGACTACGCCCCTTTGGCCGACTTGCCGCACATGCGCGACGAGATCGTTACGACCAAGGATAAGGCGGGCGAAGTGCTCGACGCGCTGGTCCAAGAAATGGAGGACCGCTACCGCGCCTTCGCTAAAGCGCGCGCGCGCGACCTACCGACCTACAACTCAAAGGTTTCGGTCGAGGAGCGCTTGCCGATGGTCTTCCTGGTCCACGACGAGTTCGCAGACTGGATGCTCGATGACGCTTACAAGGCGGCGGTAGGCGCGGCGGTGCAGCGACTGGGCGTGAAAGCCCGTGCGGCCGGCATTCACCTGATCTTCGCGGCGCAGCGCCCCGACAAAGATGTGATGCCGATGCAGCTTCGAGAGAACCTGGGCAACCGCCTCATCTTGAAGGTGTCCAGCGAGGCGACCTCCAAGATCGCGCTCGATCGGCCGGGAGCCGAACTGCTGCTGGGGCGGGGACACCTAGCCGCCAAGCTCAATGGCGAGCAGGGTCTGGTGTTCGCGCAAGCCCCGTTCCTGTCCGACCAAGACATCGAAGCTGCGGTAGCTGCCATCACCGCAGACAACCAATAAACAGAATCAAGGAGAGAGTGCATGGCTAAGAAGTGGCAATCCAGCCCCCACACAATCGCCGACATCCGAGAATGGAACGGCAACGGAACGCTGCTCCTGCAGCCTGACTACCAGCGGCGCGAGGTCTGGGGCAATGCGGCTCGCGTGATGCTGATCGACAGCATCCTCAATGACATCCCGATGCCGAAGATCTTCGTTTCCAAGGCCATCAAAGACATGAGGACGTATCGCAGCGTGATCGACGGCCAGCAGCGGATCACAACGATCCTCTCTTTCTTGAATGACGCCTTCCCGTTAGAGGATCCATACAGTGGGCCTTACATCGGCAAGAAGTTCTCTGAGCTGCCAGAAGATGTTCGTAATGACTTTTTGCTTTACTCGATCGATTTCAACGAGGCCTCGGGTCTACCGCCGGACGAGCTACGGGAGGTCTACTCGCGCGTCAACAAATACTTGGTACCGCTCAATAGGCAAGAGCTGCGCAAGGCTGACTTCCCCGGCGATTTCTTGAAGATCGCGGAAGAGCTGGCTAATCTCGATACGCTCGACGATATGGGGATTTTCAATGCCACGGCGCGGCGGCGTTCGCTGGACGTTGAATACGTGAGCGAATTGCTCGCGGCGCAGCTGCGGGGCATCAGCGACAAGAAAAACGCGATCGACAATTGCTGTCAAGACTATGCGGCTTGGCCTGAAGCAGAGTCCACTGCAGCGCGCGCTGAGTTTGAGGGGGTCATCGCAGACATCGCGAATATTTTCGACTTTACCTACCCGATGAAGAAAACTCGCTGGAAGCAGAAGGCGGACTTCTACTCGTTTTTCTTCGCTGTCCTGAGCCTCAAGCGCAACGGGCTGGCGTTGCCGGTAGATCTGAGCTTTTTGCGGCAAGACTTGACTCTGTTGGATCGTCGAATCGCGCCCACGTCGGAGGTGCCGATCCTCAGCAAATACGCGGTCTACTGTGTATCCCAGGCAAACTCTGCATCCAGCCGGAACTGGCGCATGGCATTCATTCGCGCGATTCTGCGTGGCTCCTACGCTGGCACAATCGACGACAAAGAGCAGCGCTCCATCGTCTCTGAAACCGCCAGCGACATTCGGTTCGCGATCGATCCTAATTTCAACGGGGATGGATGTCCGCCCGAAGAGGGGTTCGTCTGCGGTGGATGCAATGGCTTCGATGAAGGCGAGACCAGCCTAGGCCGGTCAATCCTTTACTGGCCAGCCGGCAGCGCGGTGTTCCAGTTGTCGAATGCCAAGTGGGCACATTCCAAGTGCAAGAGCGACGTAGCTGCCGCCGCCATCATCGAGGGGACAGAAATCCCGGGCGTAGTCGAAGACGATTATGACCGCGACGATGAAGAACCCGATGGCGAAGAATAAGGCGATCGGGAACCAACCATGAGCCAAGTCGGACTCTTCCGAAATCCCAGTAGCAGCTACACGATCGACGACCACATC
>JAAFHS010000523.1 GCA_013298485.1 Rhodobacterales bacterium | reverse complement strand
GATGCTGACCCGCGACGATGTGATCTTCTACCAGAACATCCGCCGCGCCGCCCCGGATGATCCCACCGCCGCCCCCTTGCGCGATCCCGATTTCACCCGCCTGCCCCCCACCCTCGCCATCGCGGCGGAATGCGATCCGCTGGCCGATGATGCCCGCGATTATGCCGCCCGCATCACCGCCGCCGGGGGCCGCGCCACATGGATCATCGAACCGGGCCTCGTCCACGGCTTCCTGCGCGCCCGCCATGACGTGCCCCGCGCCCGCGCCGCCTTCGACCGCATCACCACCGCCATCACCGCCATGGGAAAGGACGCCGCATGAACGCCCCCACACCGAACCTGACCCATTGGGCCGAACGCGTCGATCTCGCCGCCGCTGTCCGCTGGACAGTGAAGCTGAACCTGCACGAGGCCGTGGCCAACCACTTTTCCCTCGCCGTCAATCCCGCAGGCACCCGGTTCCTCATCAACCCCAACGGCCGCCATTTCGCCCGCATCCGGGCGTCCGATCTGGTAGAGATTGATGCGAACGATCCCGCCACCATGACCCGCCCCGATGCGCCCGACCCCACCGCCTGGGGCCTGCACGGGGCCGTCCACCGCGCCTGCCCGCATGCGGTGTGCGTCATGCATGTCCATTCGATGCACGCGACGGTGCTGGCGAGCCTCGCCGACAGCCGCCTGCCCGCCATCGATCAGAATTCCGCGATGTTTCACAACCGCGTCGTTGTCGATGAACATTACGGCGGCATGGCCTTGGCGGATGAGGCCGCGCGCTGTGCGACCCTGCTGGCCGATCCGAAGATCACAACCATGTTGATGGGCAACCACGGCATCCTCGTCATCGGCCGTACCGTCGCCGAAACCTTCAACCGCCTGACCTATTTCGAACGCGCGGCGGAAACCTATATCCGCGCGCTGCAAACCGGCCGCCCCCTGCGGGTGCTGCCCGATGCCGTGGCCGAGAAAACCGCACAGGAATGGGAGGCCTACCCCGGCTTTGCCGACGCGCATCTGCGGGAAATCAAGGCCTTGCTCGACGAAGACGGGTCGACCTACGCCAGCTGACCTATCGCGTGGCCGACAATGTAGGATGGGCAATCTGCCCATCTCTTCCATCCGCCACAAAAGATGGGCAGGATTGCCCATCCGACGCAACCGGGTCACCTATTCAGTTCCCGGCAGCCTCCATCCGCCGCCCCTTCAGCACGCCTTCCAGCCAGCCGAGCCGCATTTCCGGTACCGAAGACAGCAGCAGATCCGTGTAATCATCAAACGGCGGGGCCAGCACATCCGACTTCTGCCCATAGCGCACCACCGCCCCCCGGTACATCACCGCGATCTTGTCCGCGATGGCCCGCACCGTCGCCAGATCATGCGTGATGAACAGATACGCCACCCCCTCCGCCGCCTGCAGATTGAGCAGCAGCTTCAGGATGCCATCCGCCACCAGCGGGTCCAAGGCCGACGTGACCTCATCACATATAATCAGCTTCGGTTTGGCTGCCAGCGCGCGTGCGATGCAGACCCGCTGCTTCTGCCCGCCCGACAATTCCGCCGGATACCGGTCGGCAAAGCCGCGCCCCATTTCAATCTGATCCAGCAGGTCTTGAATGCGCTTGGCCTTTTCCGCCCCCCGCAGCCCGAAGTAGAACTCCAATGGTCGCCCGATGATCGTCCCTACCGTCTGGCGCGGGTTCATCGCCGTATCAGCCATCTGGTAAATCATCTGCACCTCGCGCAGATCATCCTTGGTCCGCCCCGCAAGGTCCGCCGACAGCACCCGTCCCGCAAAACTGATCCGCCCGCCCGTCGGTGGCAGCAGTCCCGTGATCGCGCGGGCCAGCGTCGATTTGCCCGACCCGCTTTCCCCCACCACGGCCAGCGTCTGGCCCGGTGCCACATCCACCGTCACGTTCTTCAACACATCGAATGTCGTGCCCCGATACCGCGCCGTCACCCCCTCCACCCGCAAAACCGGGGGTGCGGGTGCCTTTTCCGCATGCTCGATCGACCGCACCGACACCAGCGCACGGGTATACTCCTCACGCGGCTGGTTAATGATCTGATCTGTCGTGCCGTATTCCACCTTCTTCCCGCCGCGCAGCACCAGAATGTCGTCAGCCACCTGTGCCACCACCGCCAGATCATGCGTGATGTACAGAGCCGCCACCCCGGTATCCCGGATCGCCTCCTTGATCGCTGCCAGCACCTCAATCTGCGTCGTCACGTCCAGCGCCGTTGTCGGCTCGTCGAACACCACCAGATCGGGTTTCGGGCACAGTGCCATCGCCGTCATCGCCCGCTGCAACTGCCCGCCCGACACCTGATGCGGATAGCGCGACCCGAAATTGTCGGGGTCCGGCAGGCCCAGCTTGGCAAACAGGCCCCTTGCCCGCGCCTCGGCTTCCGCCCGGTTCGCAAGGCCATGCAGCAGCGTCGCCTCGATCACCTGTTCCATCAGCCGTTTCGCCGGGTTGAACGCCGCCGCCGCCGATTGCGCCACATACGTCACCTCGCGCCCGCGCAGCTTTCGCAAATCCT
>JAAFHS010000522.1 GCA_013298485.1 Rhodobacterales bacterium | reverse complement strand
CGCCCTCGTCCAAGGTCGGCGCCTGATAATCGCCCAGCATCTTGCTCACCCGCTCTGCAGCCAGCGCCTGCGTGTCGCGCGCGCCTTCTTCGGCCCATGTCTCGAACGGCTTGTAGTCGAACAGATCCGACCGCCAGAAGGCGCTCTTGAAATTCGCCTGCGTATGCTCACACCCCAAGTAGTGCCCGCCCGGCCCCACCTCGCGGATCGCATCCATCGCCTGGCCGTTCGTGTCCATGATCACGCCCTGCGCGAGGTGATGCAGCGTGCCCAGCTGATCCGCATCCATCACGAACTTCTCGTAGGAACTGACGAGCCCGCCTTCCAGCCAGCCGCAGGCATGCAGCATGAAATTCACCCCGGCCAGCAGCGCCATGTTCAAGCTGTTCGCCGTCTCATAGGCCGCCTGCGCATCCGGCAGCTTTGATCCGCAGAACGACCCGCCCGACCGGTACGGCAGGTTCATCCGCCGTGCCAGCTGCCCCGCGCCATAGGTGATATGCGCGGCCTCGGGCGTGCCGAACGTCGGCGCGCCGGAGTTCATGTCGATCGAGGTCACGAACGCCCCGAAGATCACCGGCGCACCGGCGCGCACCAGTTGGGAATAAGCGACGCCCGCCAGCACCTCGGCCAGCACCTGCGTCAGCGTCCCCGCCACCGTCACCGGTGCCATCGCCCCGCCGACGATGAATGGCGAAATGATCGCCGCCTGGTTGGCCTTGGCGTACACCTCCAGCGCACCCATCATGATGCCGTCGAAGGTCAGAGGCGAGTTGATGTTGATGAGCGACGTCATCACCGTGTTCTGGTCGACGAAATCCGACCCGAACAGAATTTTCGACATTTCCACCGAATCCGCCGCGCGTGACGGCTCCGTCACCGACCCCATGTAGGGTTTGTCCGATAGCTCCATATGCGCCAGCAGCATGTCGAGATGCCGCTTGTTCACCGGCACATCTGTCGGTTCGCAGACCGTGCCCCCCGAATGGTGCAGCCATTTCGACATGTAGCCCAGCTTCACGAAGTTCTGGAAATCGGCAATCGTCGCATAGCGCCGCCCGCCCGCTGCATCGCGCACGAAGGGCGGCCCATACACCGGGGCCAGCACCAGATTACGCCCACCAATGTCCACGTTCCGCGCACTGTTGCGTGCATGCTGGGTAAAGTGCGACGGGGCCGTCGCGCAGAGCTTGCGCGCCAATCCGCGCGGGATATGCACCCGCTCGCCCTTCACATCCGCCCCCGCCGCGCGCCACAGATCGAGTGCGCCTGGGTTTTCCACGAAGTTCACGCCGATCTCTTCCAGAACGGTTTCCGCGTTCCATTCGATGATTTGCAGCGCTTCTTCGTTCAGGATCTCGAAATTCGGGATGTTTCGCTGAATGAACCTTGCCGTGTCGAACGACACTGCCGTGCGTTCCGCCCGCCGCGCCGACCCGCCACCACCACGCGCCCGCCGCCCTGCAACCGCACTTTCGTCACCCATCTCAGCCTCCACATTCTTTGCTTGACCTATGCCGGGAATTCTCACCCCACATCCCCCCGAATGCGCCGCAAACGCACCAAAACCGACATGTTGTCGATATGCCACCGACATGACCCCCTCCTCTCTGCCCAAATATCCCACGGGGCTGTGGGGGTGTGAAACCCCCGCATTCCGCCCTCAGAACCCCTTGCGGTTTCCGGTTCCAATCGCTACGCGACACCATGATCCAGCATGACCGCCTTCTCATCATCGACTTCGGCAGCCAGGTGACGCAGCTCATCGCGCGCCGCCTTCGCGAATTGCATGTCTATTGCGAAATCCACCCCTTCAATACGGTGGATGACGCCTTCCTCGCGGCCTTCGCGCCGAAAGCCATCATCTTCTCAGGTGGCCCTGCATCGGTCTTTACCGACGGTGCCCCCATGCCCCCCGCGTCCGCCTTCGCGCTTGGTGTGCCGATCCTTGGGATCTGTTATGGCCAGCAGGTAATGATGCACTGCCTTGGGGGCCGCGTTGAACGTGGCCACGGCACCGCCGAATTCGGCCGCGCCTATGTCATGCCCACCACCCTCACCCACCCGATCCTCGCAGGCTGGTTTCCACCCGAAGACGGCCCCATGGCACGCGAACAGGTCTGGATGTCGCACGGCGATCATGTCAGCGAAATTGCCCCCGGCTTTGCCGTCTACGGCACTTCGCCTAATGCGCCCTTCGCCATTACCGCCGATCCTGTCCGCCATTTCTATGCCGTGCAGTTCCACCCCGAGGTGCACCACACCCCCAAAGGCGCGCAGCTATATGAAAACTTCGTGCGCCTTGCAGGTTTCACCGGCGACTGGACCATGGGTGCATATCGCGAGGATGCCATCGCCAAAATCCGCGCGCAGGTGGGCAAGCGCCGCGTGATCTGCGCGCTGTCGGGCGGCGTGGACTCCTCTGTCGCCGCCGTCCTGATCCACGAGGCGATTGGTGATCAGCTCACCTGCGTCTATGTCGATCATGGCCTGATGCGCCTTGGCGAATCCGAACAGGTCGTCAGCATGTTCCGCGAACATTACA
>JAAFHS010000521.1 GCA_013298485.1 Rhodobacterales bacterium | reverse complement strand
CTTGCGACCCGTCATGCGCAGGCCTTCGAAGGCCTGGGGGCTGGTCACCTCATGCACCAGATGGCGGTCGATATAGAGAAGGCAGGTGCCGTCATCGGCGCGGTGGACGACATGGTCGTCCCAGATCTTGTCATAGAGGGTCCGAGCGGTCATGGCTCTCTCACTTGTTCTGGATGGCTTGGGGTCACGGGTGAAGCAGCGCTGAAGCGCAGGCTTCAGGCAAGTCGGGCAAGGACGGACCGGGCCTCAGAGGCAAAGCGCCAGGGCAGGCGTGCGTGGTCATCCATGATGATCAAAGTTGGCATGCGGTGCACATACGCCCGAATCGGCGGTCAGGCAAGCGAGGTCAGTGTGGAGGGGCATACCGCACCGACGAGGGGTTGAAAAAAACGGTGCCCGTTGCAAACTTGATGGAGCGCCACGTGGAGGTGGCTTTTGCCATGGAGCTTTTGATGCAACGCTGTTTCACAAATATTCTGTGTGCGGATGTTGATCGCACCGCGGCATTTTACGAGGAATTGCTGGGGCTGCACCGGCACTACGATTCCGACTGGTTCGTGATCCTGTCGCATCATGACTTGCCCCGGTTTGAGATCGGTCTTCTGCAGCGCGACCATGCCATCGTGCCACAGGCGGTGAAGGCACCCCCGGCGGGTGTGATGGTGACCTTTGTCGTCGCTCATTGCGACGCTGTTCACGATGCCGCCCGTGCCCTGGGGGCCGAGGTGCTGGAGCCGCCGACGGACATGCCTTATGGCCAGCGGCGGATGCTGCTGCGCGATCCAGAAGGCACCGTGCTGGATATCAGCGCGCCGATTGCGGCCATGCGATAGCGGCTCGGGCCTGCCAGCGCCGCGCCAGTGCTTGCAAAGCCCGGCAAATGCGCCTATTCCGCCGCCTCCGCGTCATTGAGCTTTGATTGGCAGGGTGATACCCTGCACTCATGCTGACGCAGCTTTACCGGAGGACATTGTCCTGTCTCATTCTGATCCTGCAACCGGCATGCCGGTTGGCGACCGTCCGTCCCGCATGACGGGTGATGTGTCCAGCGAAGCGTTGCTTGCGAAAATTCTGGCTTCCGTCGACGATGACAAGGCCGAAGACATCGTGCAGATCGATCTGCGCGGGCGCTCGGACATGGCCGATTACATGGTCATCTGTTCGGGCCGGTCCTCGCGGCAGGTGGCGGCGATTTCGGAAAAGCTGGTGGACCGGCTGAAGGCCGATTTCGGGCGGCTGTGCCGGATCGAGGGCAAGGATACCGGCGACTGGGTGCTGATTGATGCGGGCGATGTGATCGTGCATGTCTTCCGCCCTGAAGTGCGCGATTTCTATCAGCTGGAAAAGATGTGGCTGCCCTCGGGGGTTGCGCGGGCCGCCGAAGTCTGATGCGCGTGCATCTGTGTGCCGTGGGCCGCCTGCGGGCCGGGCCGGAGCGCATGTTGATCGACGATTACCTCACGCGGTTTGAGCGCAGCGGGCGGCCCCTGGGCCTTGGCCCCGCTACCGAGCATGAGGTGGAGGACAAGCGCGGCGGCGGCATGGTGGCGGAGGCCGCATTGCTCGCGCGTGCGGTGCCCGTGGGCGCGGTGATCGTCTGCATGGATGAACGCGGGCGTATGATGTCGTCGCCGGAGTTTGCCACAACACTTGCCGGGTGGCGCGATGCGGGGCGGCAGGACGCGGCCTTTGTGATCGGCGGGGCGGACGGGATTGATCCTGCGTTCCGCGAAAGAGCGGATTTTTCGATCAGTTTCGGGGCGATGGTCTGGCCGCATCTTCTGGTGCGGGTGATGCTGGCGGAACAGTTGTATCGGGCTGCGACGATTCTGGGCGGCGGGCCGTATCACCGGGCCTAAAGGCAGGGGGGCCGTCTGCCCCCCCGTCGCTGCGCGCCTCCCCCCCGAGGATATTTTCGCAGAGAGGAAGATGTGACGCAGGGTTTGGGCTGACGTGTCGCGTCTGCCGGGGCATCGTTGAGGGAAAAGGGAGCCATGCCATGAGCCATTATCCGCATCTGCTGTCGCCGCTGAGCCTTGGGCATGTGACGCTGCCGAACCGGGTGCTGATGGGGTCGATGCATACCGGGCTGGAGGAGACGGGCGACTGGAACCGGGTGGCCAGCTTTTATGAGGCGCGGGCGCGCGAGGCGGGATATGACGGCGTGGAGATCATGGGGTCGGAGGGGTATTTCCTGAACCAGTTCCTGGTCGCGCGCACCAACCAGCGGGAGGATGACTGGGGCGGGTCCTATGCGAACCGCATGCGCCTGCCAGTGGAGGTGGTGGGCCGGGTGCGCGCGGCGGTGGGGGCGGATTTCATCGTGATCTACCGGATCAGCCTGATTGATCTGGTGGAGGGCGGATCGAGCTGGGATGAGGTGGTGCTGCTGGCGAAGGCGATTGAGGCGGCAGGGGCCAGCATCCTGAATTCCGGGATCGGCTGGCACGAGGCGCGAATCCCGACGATTGCAACATCGGTGCCGCGCGCGGCCTTTGCGCATCTGACGGGCAAGCTGCGCCCCGAGGTGGGCATCCCGGTGATCGC
>JAAFHS010000530.1 GCA_013298485.1 Rhodobacterales bacterium | reverse complement strand
TCCGCATCGCGGCCTCTGTTTGCCAAGATTTCGCGGTGATCTCGGTACCGGTGGCAGGATAAATGTCGCGGCTGTTCTTGCGATCAAGCATGGAAGGCTCCTTCATGGGGTGAGAGCGCCCGAACGGGCAAGGGTATCAAGGGATTGCAGGATTTTTGCCAGAACCGCGCGCAAGGGTGCGGCGATCTGGGGGGCGTAGGTCCAGGGTGCTGCCTCGGCGGCCAGATAGGCGCGTTGGGCCAGTTCCATCTGGATGGCATGAACGCCCGAGCCGGGCTGGCCATAATGGCGCGTCGTCCAGCCACCCTTGAAGCGGCCATTCAACACGGCGTCAAACGGCGTGGCTGCAAAGCAGGGGGCCGAGACGGCATCCGACACCTGCGAAGCACAGGTCTGCCCGTCATTGGTGCCAATGGAAAAGACCGGCAACAGCCCCGGAAACAGGAACGGGATGGTCGAGCGAATCGAGTGGCAATCATAGACGAGGGCCACGCCATGCCGGGCTTTCACCCGGTCTACTTCGGCGGCCAATGCGGCGTGATAGGGCGCGTGGTATTGCGCCTCGCAGGCGGCAATCTCGTCCGCGCTTGTCTCCTGCCCTGCTGTCCAGATATCCAACCCGTCGAAATCTGTCGTCGGGCACAGGGAGGTTGTGTTGGCACCCGGATAAAGCGAAGCCCCCGCCGGGTCACGGTTGGCGTCGATAATATAGCGGTGAAACGTCGCCCCAACGGTCGTGACGCCGGGTAAAAGCCCTTGATAAAGCTGCGCTATGTGCCAATCCGTGTCTGACAGGGCGCGGCCACGGTCATTCAGCCGGGTCAGCAGCGTGTCGGGCACATAGGTCCCTCCATGCGGCAGGCCCAGAATCACCGGACTGTCGCCCCGTGTGACGGTAACAGGCATCATGCGGACAGCTCTGGCAGTGCCAGACCACTGGCCTGCGCCAGGGCACCGTTGCCAATCAGACGTGCGGCGGCAGCCAGATCGGGGGCAAGATAGCGATCATCGCCCAGCGTGGCCACGTCTTGGCGCAGGCGCGCGACGACGCCTTGCAGTGGCGCGCTGGTCTGCAACGGCGCACGGAAGTCGACGCCTTGGGCAGCACAAATCGCCTCGACCCCCAGGATCATATTCAGGTTTTGCACCATCTTGCCCAAGCGCACGGCACCGTGTGCCGCCATGCTGACATGATCCTCTTGGTTGGCCGATGTCGGCGTGCTGTCGGTCACGCAAGGCATGGCGATGTGTTTGTTCTCGGACATCAGCGCGGCGGTGGTCACTTCCGCAATCATCAGGCCAGAGTTCAAACCGGGGCGCGGCGTCAGGAACGCTGGCAGGTTGAACGACAGCACCGGGTCCACCATCAGGGCGACGCGGCGCTGCGCAATCGCGCCGATTTCCGCCAAGGCCAGCGCGATCATGTCGGCGGCAAAGCCCACGGGTTCAGCATGGAAATTACCGCCAGACACGATCAGCCCGGCCCCGGTCAACACCAAGGGATTGTCGGTTGCGGCGTTGGCCTCGATCTGCAGCGTTTGTGCCGCCATCCGCAGCACATCCATCGCGGCCCCGGTGACCTGCGGCTGGCACCGGATGCAGTATGGGTCCTGCACGCGCGCATCACCCACCATGTGGCTTTCGCGGATTTCAGAACCGGCCAGCAGCGCCCGCATGAAGATCGCGGCCTCAATCTGTCCGGCATGGCCACGCAGCGAATGAATTTCCGGCTGCAAGGGGGCGGTAGACCCCATGATCGCGTCGGTCGACAGCGCCGAAGTCACCAGCGCGGACTGCGCTGCATTCCAGCCGTCGAACAGGCCCGCAAGCGCAAAGGCGGTGGAAAACTGTGTGCCGTTAATGAAGGCCAGTCCTTCCTTGGGTCCGAGCGGAATGGGGGTCAGGCCAGCCGCAGCCAAAGCCTCGGCACCCGGCATCACGCGGCCTTGGTATTCGGCCTCGCCATGGCCGATCAGAACGGCCGTCATGTGGGACAAGGGAGCCAGATCGCCCGAGGCCCCGACCGACCCTTGTGCCGGAATGACCGGCGTCACGCCATGGGCCAACATTGCCTCAAGCAGTTCAACAAACGCCCAACGCACGCCTGACGCGCCGCGCCCGAAGCTGAGCAGTTTCAGCACCATCAGCAGCCGTGCATGGGCGCGCGGGATGGCGTCGCCCACACCGCAGCAATGCGAAAGGATCAGGTTGCGCTGCAGGGTGGCGGTATCTTCGGGGGCGATGCGCAGGGACGCCAGTTTGCCAAAACCGGTGTTCACCCCGTAGACCGGTATGCCCCCGGCGGCTGCAGCGTTGATCGCGGCAGCGGCAGCCTCGATCCCCGGACGGGCAGCGCGGTCAAGCGTGACAGCCAGTTCCTCGCGGTAGATGCGCGCCAGTTGCGCCAAGGTGGTCTGGCCGGGAACAAGGATAAGAGCGGT
>JAAFHS010000520.1:549-2553 GCA_013298485.1 Rhodobacterales bacterium | reverse complement strand
GAGGCTGAAGTGCCTGAGGACTGGGGCGACTATGCTTCGCCGTTGGGTGAGCGGATCGACACGATCCGCAATACGATCTTGGCCAACGCCGAGGCGCGTAAGTGGACGATCGACGAGCAGCAGCTCGATGATCGACACATTATTCGCCGCATGGTTCTCAAACGCTGCATCTACGGCGTCGACAAGAACTTTATGGCAGTCGAACTCGCAAAGGTGGCGCTATGGTTGCATACCTTCACGGTCGGTGCGCCGTTGTCGTTCTTGGACCACCATCTGCGTTGCGGTGATAGCCTGTTCGGTTCGTGGGTTCGGGCAGGCATCGAAAAGGCTGGAAAATGGGGCAGCCCACTCTTGCTGCATGATCCCATCCAGCGGGCATTGCGGGCTGCATCCAAGATGCAGATCGTCGAAGGGCTGACCGATGCCGAGATCGCAGAGGCGCATCGCTCTGCAGACGTCTTCGCCGAGGTGAAGGACATGACAGCGCCGCTGGACGCCCTCCTGTCCTTCATTCATGCGCTGGAGTGGCTCAGCCTCAGGGGCAAGCCGGTTAATATGGCGCTCTCGGCCTTCTTCGACGGCGAGTTCGGGGACCCGATCGAAATTGTTATGGGCAAGCGCAGCCTGAAGCGGCCCAAGGAACTTGGAGCTGGCACGAAAAAGCAGATGAGCGCTGCCGAGAAGTTCGACCTGTTTGCAGGCATCTTTTCGCAAGCACAGGAACTTGTGCGCGAAGAGAACTTCCTCAATTGGCAGGTCGCATTCCCAGGCATCTGGTCGGACTGGGACGCCGAAGGTTTGACCGGCGGCTTCGATGCGGTCATCGGCAATCCGCCCTGGGATCGGATGAAACTCCAACAGGTCGAGTGGTTCGCTGCACGGCGGCCCGAGATCGCGATGGTGCAACGCGCCGCCGACCGGGCCCGGATGATCAAGGCCCTGGAGGCGGTGGGCGATCCACTGGCCGCAGATTTCGCCAAGGCCAACGCGCGAGCAGAGGCCGCCAGTCAGATGGCTCGCAAAGGTGGCGACTATCCCTTGCTTTCGGGCGGGGACACCAACCTCAACTCGCTCTTCGTCGAGCGTGCTGCTCGCATCGTTTCGCCGGGTGGCGTTGTGGGCCTCTTGATCCCGTCTGGCATCGCGACCGAGCAGACCTCTCAGGTCTTTTTCTCGCGCTTGATCGAGGGGAAGGCAGCGTCCTGCTACTTCGACTTTTTCAACAAACGCGCCAGCGGCCCGCTTTTCTTCCCGGATGTATACTACCGCTTCAAGTTCAGCGTGCTGGTATTTTCGGGCAGCGAGCGGCATTTTCCGGAATGTCGTTTCGCGACCTTCGTGCGGGATCTGGACGAACTGAACGATCCGGCCAAGGTCTTCACGATGGGTCTCGATCACTTCCGGCTCGTGAACCCTAACAGCATGACTGCACCAGTCTACAAGGCGAGCCGCGACCGCCAGATCGCTACCGCGCTCTACGAGCGCCTGCCGGTTCTCGTGAACCGGTCGGATGGCATTGAAGTGAAGACCTGGCCCGTGAAGTACGTTCGGATGTACGACATGGCCAACGATTCCAACCAATTCCGGACGGTCGAGGAGCTTCAGGAAAAGGAGGGCGCCTGGCCCGAAGGCGGCGGCAGATGGCGCAGTGGTGCCGGGGTCTGGGTGCCGCTGTTCGAGGGCAAGATGGTCCAAGCGTTCGATCATCGTGCATCAGGCATCACGACGGTCGCCGGGAACCTCTATCGCAGCGGGCAAGCCGCGGCGATATCTGACGAACAGCGCCACGATCCCGACCATGTCGCGGCATCGCGGTACTATGTGCTGGACAAGGGCCACCTGAACATCGAGCTGGCAATCAAGGATGTCACGTCCACTACAAACAGCCGGTCTCTGATCGCCTGTCTCATTCCGCCCGTCGGCGCGGGGCACACACTGCCCTTGTTGCGGCTCGAAATTTCCGACGCTTTGGAGCGCGCTAAGGCACAGGCCATTCTCGCGGCG
>JAAFHS010000520.1:0-539 GCA_013298485.1 Rhodobacterales bacterium | reverse complement strand
CAAGCTGGTATGTGCTCGAACAATTGCCAGTTGCGCCGCCTGAACTCCTCCAGAATACGGTGTTTGGCAAACGAACAGCAGCCGAGATTGTTTGCTCCGCAGTTCTGGAGCTTACCTATACCTGTCGCGATATGGCACCATTCGCCGCGGATTTGGGCCATTTAGATGAGCGCGGTGAATTGCTACCGCCATTTGTCTGGGATGATGCGCGGCGTCAGATGTTAAGGGCCAAGCTGGATGCCGTGTTCTTTCATCTTTACGGGATCACCGATCGGGACGACATCCGTTATATCTACTCGACCTTCCCAATCGTCGAACGTGAAGAGGCCGAGGCATTCAATGGAAGATACCGCTCTCGCGATCTTTGCCTTGCATGGATGAATGCCTTGGCCGCCGGAAATCCAGACGCCGAGATTCGTTTGTAGGTGCCACTCTCAGCCCAAACTTCGCCTATGATGATGTAAGTAAAACGCCAGATCAGCCGCAGTTTAGGGAAGTGCGCTTTTGCGGCTGGACGAACGGTTGCCTTCACAGGCCGA
>JAAFHS010000052.1:8659-9782 GCA_013298485.1 Rhodobacterales bacterium | reverse complement strand
GGTCATGACAAAGCCTCCCCCCAGAGGACTGCCATATTGGGCAAAGCTCGTCTTGGCTCTTACGGCGGGGGCAACCTTCGGGACCGCGTTGCTGATGCGGGGCGGTCCTGCTCCGATGATGGTTGATCTGGTGCAAGTTAAGTTAGCGGCGGATCAAGTGCTCTACGTCAGCCGGACCGAGATCACGGTCCGGCAATGGTCGCAATGCCATGCCGAAGGTGGCTGCACGCTTGCATTGCGCGGGTCCGATGACGGGCAGGACTATCCAGCAACCGGGATCAGCTTTGTCGATGCACAGGAATACATTACCTGGATCAACGCACGGTCCGGCCTGCAGTACCGGCTGCCGACCAAGGCGGAATGGTACGCACTGGCCGATGAGGTCTTGCCCGAAACCCCCGATCCGATCTTCACCGCGCCGGAACTCCGCTGGGCGTCAGCCTATCTGGTCGAAGCACCCAATGTGGACCGGGCGCTGCACCCCACCGGGGCGTTTTCAACAACCTCAATGGGTCTTCGCGATCTGGATGGGAACGTCTGGGAATGGACGCAGGACTGCTATGACGGTGACAGTGCACGCACCGCCCCCGCGAACTGCCCGGCCTTCATCATGGGAGGGCTGCACGAATCAGTCATGCCCTATCTTGTGCGCGATCCGGCAAGCGGGGGATGTGCCTCAGGCCTGCCGCCCGCACATCTGGGCTTTCGCCTTGTGACTGACACAACGCCTGACGCGGCTGCTTGAAACGGCCTATGAGCGCACAGCCTGCCCGGTCAGCTCTTATGCGTGTGTATTGTCGTCGTTGGCTTGTTCAGAGCAGCTGCCAGCCATCACAGAAGCCCGGTTCCGCACAATCTGTGTTATGTAGCAGGCTGGTTTGCGCGAAGTGTCATCGGCCCTTCTTTGAAAGCAATTTTCGCCCGACGCCACCAAATGGAGGACCAGACTTTCGACATCAGCACCCGGACGATGCAGAACGAGTGCGCGCATAAAAGACCCGTTCGGCTACTGTGGTCACCGTCATCAATCGCAACCGTCGTACAACAGGAAAGCACAGCGTCGAACGCGCCTTTGGTGACGACGAGATGCTTGGCCTTGTCTGCCATATCCACAACGATCGTC
>JAAFHS010000052.1:2119-8649 GCA_013298485.1 Rhodobacterales bacterium | reverse complement strand
GATCGTCAGCTGGTTGTGCAGGAAATCATAGGGAATTTCGTCAATCCTGGGCATGTACCGCAACGCCAACTTGGGCCGTGTGGCGGCATGCACGATGGCTGTGCCCAGCGGGTTTTCAATCCCCGTTTTCAGATATGCATTGATCGGCGCAAGGTCAAAGACGTCGGCGCTCCCCTTCCCTTCAGGTCCGACCGCAGCGCTCAGTTCCACAACGCCGCAGGTCAGGGTTCCGGTCTTGTCGATGCAGAGGGTATCGACGCTGCCAAGGTTTTCGATAGCTGCGATACGGCGGACGATAACGCTGTTCTTCGCACGGCGGCGTGCTCCTGCCGCCATGGTGATGCTGATGATCGCGGGCAGCAGTTCCGGTGTCAGGCCAACTGCAAGGGCAACCGAGAACAGCAAGCTGTCGATAGCCGGACGATCCAGTAACAGATTGCTGGCCAGCACAAGCGTCATCATCAGAACAACCGAACGCGTCAGAAGGTAGCCGAACCTGCGGATGCCGCGTTCAAATCGGTCTCTGGTTCCGCGGCGGTCAACCGTCCCGCAATCGCCCCATGCGCCGTCGCCCTACCTATTACTGTCACCAGCACCCTTGCCGTGCCGCTGCGCGCCGACGTGCCCAGAAACACCGCATTGCTCCGCTCAGCCAAAGCCGCAGCGGCGGGCGATGCCTCAACGCGCTTTTCCACCGGAAAGGACTCGCCTGTCAGCACCTATTGGGACACGAGGAAATCCCGCGCTTCAATGACGACACCGTCCCCCAACACCATGTCTGCCGCCTACAGCAGGACGATGTCGCCGACAACAAGGTTCTTGGCCGGAATGCCATGCACCGCCCCGGCGCGGCGATCAGGATCATCACCAGCGGGCTTTCGAACTGCCGGAGCAGCAGCGCCCCTGCTCCCGATCCCGCTTGTTCGGCCATGTTGTTCGGACCGTACTTTGCAAGCTTGTGGCGGACTTCCATCAGGACCAAACCGCCTGCCCCTGAGCCAAGCCGGGTGAGCAGCTCTCCGGCGGGCATCGACTACCAGGTTTCCGCCTCCATGACCAACGGCCGCACCCCCGCTGCTGGCGGAGCGGCGGGAAATCGTCCGGTGTCAGACTTTCTTTCTCCAAGAGTAGAGCCGCCCCTTTTTCCAGATCGGCCCTCCGGTCGGTCAGGATCATAAGCGCTCCGGGGCAGAAGGCGCGTTCAGTTCCAGTTCACGCAGCAGCATATTGTGCCGCTTTTCCAGCGTGGAGAAGTCCAGGTAGTTATAGCGCACTGCGCGTTTGATCTTGTATGCGCTCGATCTGGCAAGGAAAATGCGTGCTCTATGCGTCTGAACGATTTAGACCGGGCCGTTGTCCGGAAGGTTCGCGCCATCCGACAAAAAGGCGATGGCCCCGGATTGAGTCCCACCCTCCTGCGCGATCCGAAAACGAGGCTTGGCATGAACCGAGACCGCTAGCATGTCTGTCCTCCCGATACTGCCGCCCTTCGAGGATGTCGCGACAGCGCCAGGCATTGAAGTACACTGCGGACATTTCGCATTGATCCAGGTCAATGACCCCTGCTGCGCGGTCTGATTGACTGGCGCGGCCATGCGGACACGGTCACTCTTATCAGCAAAGGAAATGACAATGGTCACCACATCCACCGACACCAAACTCAACGCGGGTTCGAACGCGGGCCGCGCTGCCTTTGATATCCATGACGAACTTGCGGAGTTGCGGGCCGATATCGCCGCGCTGGCGAAGTCTGTTGGAAAATATGGAAGATCGCGTGCGGATGACATGCAACACCGCGCGCATGACCTGCCTGACGAGTTGCTCGACGACACGCGTCTTGCGCTGAAACGCATGCGCCAGCAGATCTCCGGTCTGGAGCGAAATCTTGAGGGCAATGTCCGTGAACACCCTTTGCAGTGGTTCATGGGGGCAGCCGGGCTTGGGTTGCTGATTGCCTTCTTCATCCGGTGGTCACGCTGAAGCCATCGGTGACCGAGGCAACCCCAATGAGGAAAGACAATGCCCGCCACAACACCGAATACCAGCGATACTGCCCGAATCGCGAAATCCTTGACCTTCGGCGTGGATGTCCCATTGACGCTCGGCAATCGCGCCTTGCAGATCTGGATGGAGATGGGGTCCGAAGCAGTCCGGTTCCTGTCGGACCGGCTGCAGCAGGACATCAGGACGCAGCAAGCCATGTTGCGCTGCACTAGTCTGGCCGAGATGCAGAAGCTGCAGGCGGAATTCCTGCGATCCGCCGGGGATCAATATGCGGCAGAAGCGCGCCGGATGCTGGAACTGATGCAGGGAACGGCTGCCGGGCAAATCGCCGCGACCACGGCACGCAGCTATGATGATGTGCCGCTCTGACGCCGGACGCATGGGATGGTATGCTGCCCAAGGCATCGGGTTGAGGCCAAATTTGCGCTATGTCAAATCGCCCGCAACCGCAGGCTGGTAAGATGGGGATGGCGTCACTTCAGTGACGCGACTCTTAGCAGCGAGGACTTGCACATGGATGACATCACACTCAGACAGAATGTGCTGGACGAACTGGAATTCGAACCCAGCATCGACGCCGCCGAAATCGGTGTCACCGTGGAGAACGGAACGGTCATGCTCACCGGACATGTCCGGACCTATGCCCAGCGCGTCAAAGCCGAAGAAATCACCCGGCGTATCAATGGTGTGCGCGCCATCGCGCAGGATATCGAAGTGCGCCCGGCGGGTGCCCATCTGACCGCCGATGACGAGATTGCCAAGCGGATCGTGCAGCGGCTGGATTGGAACACCTCCATTCCGGCGGGTAATGTGAAACCCAAGGTCGACAAGGGTTGGGTCACCCTGACGGGTCAGGTTGAATGGTACTATCAGAAGGATCTTGCGACAGACGAGGTCCGTTATCTCCCGGGGGTGATCGGTGTGACCAACCAGATCACTATCAAACAGCCGGTGAGTTCCACCGATGTTCGCAAACACATCGAAGAGGCGCTGAAGCGTGACGCCGAGGTCGAGGCAAAAGCCATCCGGGTCAATGTCCTCGACAACAAGGTCACTCTTGAGGGCAAAGTGCGCACCTGGGCCGAGCGGCACGCTGCGGAACGCGCTGCCTGGTCCACGCGCGGCGTGGTCAACGTCGTCGATCATATTGCCGTGACCGGGCGGTAGAATCCTGACGGCATGCGATCAGAGCTTGGCCCCTCGCTGGCTGGCAAGGGGCCACGCAGGCATGACCAACAGGGCGCACGCGGCGCGGTGAAGTACCATCCTTACGTTTGCAGGACCAGAACACATGCAAGAGGTTGATATCAATAACCCCTATGCCATTCTGGGTGTGCCGAAGTCCGCGACGGCTGCCGAGATAAAAAAAGCTTATCGGGCGCTGGCCAAGAAGCTGCATCCTGACATCAACCGCGGCAGTGCCGCCAACGAGGCCAGGTTCAAGGCGGTATCGGCGGCCTATTCCTTTCTGAGCGATCCCGAACGACGCCGCCGTTACGACGCAGGTGAAATCGACGCCAGCGGGGCTGACGTGCCGCAGCGGCCATTCTACAGCGAACAGTCGCGCACCGGTCGGCCCAACCGTTATTCCAGCGACACCGACTTCGCCGATCTGGGCGACATCTTTGCGCGCGCCTTCGGGCAGCGCGGCAGCGGCACAGCCTTTCGCGGCGGCGATATCCTGCTGCAGGTCGAAATCAGCTTTCTGGATGCGGCCAACGGCACCCGCCGCCGCATCACGACGCCTGACGGCCAGACAGTGGATCTGGCGATCCCCCCCGGCGTCGACAGCGGCACCACGCTGCATCTTGCAGGCAAAGGACAGCAAGGCAGTGATGGAGGCCCTCCCGGTGACGCATTGGTCCGGATCACGGTGGCACCCCATCCCCTATTCCGGCGTGAGGGCAGCGACATTCATGTCGAGCTTCCGGTCTCGCTGGATGAGGTTGTGCTCGGTGGTGCCGTCGATGTCCCGACCATCTCAGGCCGGGTCCGGCTGAGCATTCCGCCCGGATCAAGCAGCGGCGGGTCTTGCGGATCAGGGGCAAGGGTATCACCGCCAGCGGGCGACCGGCGGGGGATCAGCTTGTGACGCTCAAGATCGTAGTGCCATCAATGCCCGATGCCGCCCTGCGCAAGGCGATGGAGGAGTGGCGGAAGTCCGGCGTGCCGGACCCCCGGTCAAACTGGAAGGGATGAGACGAATGCTGACACAAGCAGAAGTCCTGGCCCGGCTCGCAGGGCTGCAAGCGGCCCAGTTGCGTGCATGGGTTGCGCAAGCCTGGGTCAGGCCGACAGCGGCCGGGACGGAACAGATGTTCGACGACGATGATCTTGCCAGGCTCCACCTTATCTTCGATCTGACTGACGTCATGGGCGTGAATGACGAGGCTGTGCCAATCATCCTGTCGCTGGTCGACCAGGTACAGGTTTTGCGCGGCTGCCTGACGGCCCTGGACAGAGCTGTCATGAGCCATGACGACGCGACAGCCGCTTCGATTGCCGCGCGCTTGCGTGATCTGCTAGGTAGGGCGGCTCCCTGACGGTCTTTCGGGGGCGTCATACAACGCACGCACCTGATGCCGCCACCTTCATCCAGCGTTGTCGCCTTGGCTAACTTCTCCATCTTTTGATCTGCGTCAACGCTCCTGCCGACCCGCAGCAGTATTCTCATCGCGCCCGCAATGGCTGAGTCATCCCATCCAAAAGGAGATTGAACATGGCACAACAGAAACTGCCAACCAAGACCGTCGGTGAAACTGACCCGATGCCGTTCTTCGGTTCCCTGCAAAAAGAGATCGAACGTGTGTTTGACCAGTTTCGTGATCCCTTTGCCGGTTCCGCGCGTGACATATTTGCGTTTTCCCAAGGCAGTCTGATGCCGGCGCTTGATATCGTGGAAAACGACAATGCCATCGAAATCACGGCAGAACTGCCAGGCGTCAAAGAGGCTGATCTTGACGTGTCAATCGATGACGGGGTTCTTGTGCTGAAAGCCGAGAAATCCGAAAACATCGACGAAAAGAAAAAGGACTATCGGCTGGTCGAGCGCCGCTATGGCAGCTTTCGGCGGTCGGTCCCGCTCGGATTCGACCCGGACACATCGAACATCAAGGCGACCTTCAAGGATGGCGTCTTGACTCTGAACATCAGGAAGCCCGCTGAAGCCATTGCTAAAACGAAGAAAATCGAAATCGCGAAATCCTGACATCCTGGACTGAACTACCCCGTCCCGCCTGGCTGCAACACTGATCTTGACATCAGTTGTCTGCTACGCGGGGCGGCCCGCTGCTTTCAGAAGCCCCACTCTGAGCGCGAGTAAATGGCATCAGGAGATGGCGATGCCGGCCGCAGAAACGGCCACGCAGCAAATGCAGTCAAGCTCTGCCGCAGGACACGCCCGAAATGCGTCAAGGTCTGTCGCAGGAAGCAGGCTGTCATCCAGATCGAGCCTGCGGTGTTCGCGCGGCGGCCGTGACCCGGTGGAAAGTCGGTGGCGCTTGTTTATCGCCCCCATACTGCCCATGTTGGAGCACCGAACTGTCAGCGCGAGGCGCGCCCATCCGGCGTATGGCGTGCAGCGATGAGCGTCATATGTACCAAACTCCTGAATTCACGGTAGCCTCCTACAACATCCACAAGGCCGTGGGCACAGACAGGCAGCGCGATCCTGCGCGCATAGCGGCAGTGATCGCCGAAATCGGTGCGGATATTCTTGCCCTGCAAGAGGCCGACATGCGGTTTGGCAATCGCGCGGGGCTGATGGATCTCGAAGCCCTGCGCCGCGATCTGGGGCTGATCGCTGTTCCTACCGAAAGCGTAGGCGATGCGCATGGATTTCACGGGAACCTGCTACTGGTGCGCAATGCGCTGGTCGAGGTAGTACACCATCTGCACCTGCCGGGGTTTGAGCCGCGCGGGGCGCTGATGGCAGACCTGCAGATTGCCGGACAGCCCTTGCGGGTGATCGCGGCGCATCTTGGATTGCTGCCGCGATCCCGCGCCCGCCAGACGCGCGCACTGATGGACAAGCTTTCCACACTGGACGACCGGCCCGCCTTGCTGATGGGCGATTTGAATGAATGGCGGCTTGACCCGGGATCATCACTGGAGCCTCTTGCGGACCGTTTTGCCGGCCCGGCACTGGCCCAAAGCTATCCCGCACGCTATCCGCTCTTTGCGCTTGACCGGATGATGACCTGCACCCAGGGCGAATTGACCGATCTGATGGCGCATGTCACGCCCCTGTCGCGGATCGCGTCAGACCATTTGCCGATCAAGGCGCGCCTTCGGCTGACGCCCAGCAACGCAGCGTTGGCAAAATGAGCATCGGGCTGACCGGTCTGATCTGGCTGCTTGCGGCTGCAGCGCTGATCTTCGCCGCCTCCGCGCTGACTTATCGGTCTTGGCGTCGCTATGCCAGGCGTGCGCGGGGGGCACCTGGCTGCGCCCTGCCCCGGAGCGGGCTGCCCACACCCCTTGACCAGCTGTTCGATGGCCCCGAAGCGGCGCATCCGGGCGAAAAC
>JAAFHS010000052.1:0-2109 GCA_013298485.1 Rhodobacterales bacterium | reverse complement strand
GGCTGGCCGGGCTGTTCGACAATGCCGACGCGTTTGCCGCGCGCACGCTGTCTGCGCAGAATGCCGGGCGCAGTCTCGATCTGATGTATTACCTGTGGGAAACCGACCTGACCGGCTGGCTCCTCTTGCACGACATCCAGGCGGCAGCGAACCGGGGCGTGCGGGTCCGGCTGCTGCTGGATGATGCGAATGTGCAGGGCTATGATCTGACGTTTCTGGCACTGCACCAGCATCCCCTGATCGAGGTGCGGCTGTTCAATCCGATCCGGAACCGGGGCCATGTGTTGATGCGCTGGCTGGAAATCGTACTTGGCATGTCGCGCTTCAACCGCCGACTGCATTGCAAGGCGTGGATCGCGGATGGCCGCATGGCGATCATCGGCGGGCGCAACATTGGCGACACTTACTTCGGGGCTGCGCGCTATGGCCGGGCGGGCACCCGCCAGCGCATGTCGCGGGATGCCGATCTGCTGGCCATCGGTCCGATCGTGTCCGAGATCGAGGCGCTATTCGACAGCTACTGGAACATGGGGCTGGTGTTGCCCATCGTCGCGCTGTGGCCAAAGTTCCGCATCAGCCCCAGACGTTTTCGCAAGCAGCTTGCGCAGCGGGCCAATGCAGCCACCGCCCGCGCATTTCAGGCAAGCGCACTGGCCGGGCGGGATGCCGTGACAGTCCTTGCCGACGCCCTGCGCTGGACCAATACAGCACGCGTTCTCGCCGACCCACCCGCCAAGGCTTATGGCGGCCAGGAACAGCCCTGGATGGCCGAGCAGGTACATGCGGTCTTGAACGAAGCGGGACAGGAGGTGCAGCTGATCACGCCCTACTTTGTGCCCGGCACCGATGGGTTGTCCGCGCTGAAAGGTCTATTGCAGCGTGGGGTCAAGGTGTCCTTGCTGACCAATGCGCTTGCGGCCTCAGACAATGTGTTCGTGCATGGTGCCTATCGGCGCTATCGCGGTCCGTTGCTGGCCGAAGGGGCGCGGATTTTCGAGTTTTCGCCGCCAGCCCGCAATCGCCGCCAGCGCGATGTCCTGCATGCCAAAGTGTTTGTGATCGATGGGCGCAAGGCGATCGTCGGATCGCTGAATTTCGACATGCGGTCCGCACATACCAACACCGAAATCGGTATCCTGTTTGAACAGCCCGATCTGGTGGCCGAACTGTCGGCAATCTTTGAACGCGATGCAAGCGCGGGTTTTGCCTATTCCCTGTCACTTGACCGGGGGGCTGCACGCTGGGCAGTCAATCGTCCAGGCCTGCCAAATACCATGTGGGTGGAGCCGGAGGCTAACTTGCTCTGGCGCAGCGTCTCATGGGTGGTCGGGCGGCTTCCTATCCACGGCTGGCTTTAGGCGCCCCCCCTTCTCGAAGCCCTCAATGCTGCGCGGCGCGTTTGGAGTGCTGGTCGGCATCATCCTCCAGCGCGCGCTGCAGCCGCCGGACCAAAACGTCGCGCGCGCGGTCGTCGGCCGTCGCGGCCAAGGCATCGTTGATATCAAGGATCAGCCGGGACACATCGTTGTGCCAATCCAGCCGTGCCAGTTTCTCCGGCGGAAGCCGCGGTTCCGTTGTGACGGACTGGCGCTGAACGCCCTTGGGTGTCAGTTTAAATGTCTCATCCAGAACCGGGCGGAGGATGCGGTTTGCGGCCACAATCCCGTCCAGCCGGGCCGCCAGCGCATCGATCGCGGTCTCCTCGCCGTGGACCAGAAAAAGGTCATGCCGCAGCGGCAGACGCGCGCGGATCCAGTCGACCAGCTCAGTCGCGTCCGCATGCCCGGAATACATGTCCAGCGACCGGATCCGCGCCCGTACGGTGAATTCGTCGCCCTGGATGCGCACGGTTTTCGCCCCGTTCTGCAGGATGCGCCCCAGCGTGCCCTCAGCCTGATAACCGACCATCAGAACAGTCGCCTCACTGCGCCAAAGCCAGTTCTTCAACCGGTGCCGGATGCGCCCCGCCTCGCACATCCCGCTGGCCGCAATGACGATGTGAAAGCCGCGCACGTCATCCAGCGCCATGCTGTCTTCCATGGATTCCGTGAACTTCAGATTGCGGGATTTAAGGCCCTTAAGCAACTCAGCTCCCTCTTCCAGATCATG
>JAAFHS010000519.1 GCA_013298485.1 Rhodobacterales bacterium | reverse complement strand
TGGCGGCAGGCATGCTGGTGGCGGCAGCGGGGCCGTTTCTGGACGGGACGGTGGTGCCGATGCTGGGGGCGATTGCGCTGTGCGGGGTGATCGCGGTGACGCTGTCGCGGTTCGTGCCGCGGCAGGTGGTTGCAGCGTGACGCATTGGGCAAAGATGCCACAATAGGGGCGCGCAACCCGCACAGATTGCAGCGTTTTTCTGGACCATGGCGAAAACTGTCGCTAATGTGATGGGTAAGCGGGGCGAGATGACCCTGCACTGTGAGGCATGATGGCGTTTCCGGAGCGGTTTTCGAACCTGCCTGACTATGCGTTTCCGCGTTTGCGGACGCTGCTGGATGCGCATGCGCCGGGGGGCGAGACGATCCAGATGACGATAGGCGAGCCGCGCCATCCGATGCCGGATTTCGTGGGGCCGCTGATTGCGGAAAACCTTGGCGGGTTCGGGATGTACCCGGTGAACGAGGGGGCGCCGGATTTGCTGGCGGCGATCACGGCGTGGGTTCAGCGGCGTTATGGTGTGGCACTGGGGCCGGAGCGGGTGATGGCCCTGAACGGAACGCGCGAGGGGCTGTTCAACGCCTGCATCGCCCTGTGCCCGGAACAGAAGAACGGCAAGCAGCCCGTGGTGCTGATGCCGAACCCGTTTTATCAGGTCTATGCGGTGGCGGCCCTGACGGTGGGGGCGGAACCGGTGTATGTGAATGCGACGGCGGCGACGGGGCATCTGCCGGATTTCACCAGCCTTGATGCAGGCCTGCTGGACCGGACGGCGGTGGTCTACATCTGCTCCCCGGCCAATCCACAGGGGGCGGTGGCAAGCCGGGAGTATTGGCGCACGCTGCTGATGCTGGCGGAAAAGCATGATTTCCGCATTCTGGCAGATGAATGCTATTCCGAGATCTGGCGCGCGGCACCACCGGTGGGCATTCTGGAAGTGGCGGCCGAAATGGGGGCGGATCCGGAGCGGGTCTGCGCGTTTCATTCGCTGTCGAAACGGTCAAACCTGCCGGGCCTGCGGTCGGGGTTCGTGGCGGGGGGTGCGCAGAGCATTCAGCGGATGGTGAAGCTGCGCACATTTGCGGGCGCACCCCTGCCGATGCCGCTGCAGAAGGTGGCAGCCGCGGCCTGGGGTGATGAGGCGCATGTGGTGGCAAGCCTTGCGATGTATCACGACAAGTTCCGCATGGCGGATGCAATTTTCGGCGGCATGCAGGGCTATGCGCCGCCTGACGGCGGGTTTTTCCTGTGGCTGCCGGTGGATGACGGCGAGGCGGCAACCGTGAAGCTGTGGACCGAGACCGGGGTCAAGGTGCTGCCGGGGGGGTATCTGTCGCGCGACACGGCGACGGGCAATCCGGGCAAAGGCTATATCAGGGTCGCATTGGTGGCCCCGAAAGAAGAAACGCAGCGCGGGCTGGAACGCTTACGCGACTGTTTGTACGGGTGAGGGAACGCATGGCATCCTATCAGGCACGGCAACGTGATCCGCTTCTGGATCAGGGCACGCAGGCAATGCTGGAACGGCGGGGGCGCGAACTCCTCGGCGTCGTGCTGATTGCGGCGGGCTTTGCGTTCATGCTGCTGCTGGGCAGCTATTCGGCGGATGATCCGGGCTGGATGGTGGCAACGGATGAGGCGGCGCAGAACCTGCTGGGCCGGTTCGGGGCGGCGGTGGCGTCAACCCTGATGATCATCGTGGGCAAAGGGGCCTGGGCGATCCCTGCGATCCTGCTGATCTGGGGGCTGCGCTATGTGGCGCATCGGGGCACGGACCGGGTGCTGGGGCGGATGGTATTTGCGGTGATCGCGGTGGCGCTGGCCTCGGCCTATGCGACGACGGTGCCGCCGGGGCCGGACTGGCCGCATCAGGGTGTGGGTCTGGGCGGGCTGTTCGGTGATACGGCGATGGGGTTCCTGATGGGTATCCTGCCGTTTCAGGCGGGCATCGCGCTGAAGCTTTTGTCACTGATGATGGCGGCAGGGCTGGTGGCGATGATGCTGTTCGTCATGGGCTTTGACCGCGAGGAATTGAAGGCGATTGCGCGGTTCCTGCTGGTGGGGTCGATCATCAGCTACAATGCGGTGGTGGGTCTGATGGGCAGGGGCGCGGCGGGCAGCCTGCGCGCGGCACAGGCCCTGCAGGAGCGGCGGCTGGAACGGCGGGCGATGCTGGCAGAGGCGGAGCCGCCGGTGGCGCGGCCTGCGGATTGGAAAGCGCCGCTGGCGGCGCGGCGGGCATCGATGGCGCGTGCAGAGCCGCCGGTCAGCGAGGCACGGTACGGCGCGCCCGATGCACTGCGGGCGGAACCCCGCTATGGCCAGCCGCTGGAGGCGGCCCCTGCCCCCAAGCTGGGCCTGATCGCGCGCATCCGGCGCGCCGTGGAACCCGATCCGGAACCGGAACTGGTGGAGCCGGATTATGCCGCCCTGCGGGATGCTGATGCACCATCCGAAGACCGTATCCGCGCGCGGATCGGCGATGCGATCCGGGCGCGGGCGCATGGTGCGATGCCTGTGACGCAGGCCGCTGTGACACGGCGTGAACCCCCGGTGCTGCGCCCGCG
>JAAFHS010000518.1 GCA_013298485.1 Rhodobacterales bacterium | reverse complement strand
AATCACCACCGCAGCAGCCTTAGTCGGCTTTGCGCGGACACATGCGGATTGGACGCTGCTTGAGGTCGGCTTGGGCGGGCGGCTGGATGCGACCAATGTGGTTGATGTCCCGCGGCTGACGATCATCACACCTGTGTCTTTGGATCATCAGCAATACCTGGGCGATACCGTCGCCGCCATCGCAGGTGAAAAGGCGGGCATCATCAAGCGGGGCGTGCCGGTTATCGTCGGGCCGCAGACGGAAGAGGGGCTGGCCGTGATTGAGGCGCGCGCTGCCCGGATGGGTGCGCCCGTTCTGGCCCACGGCCAGCACTGGCATGTGGCAGAAGACCGTAACAGGCTGATCTTTCAGGATGAAAATGGCCTTCTTGACCTTCCCCTGCCAAACCTTCCCGGCCCCCATCAGATTGAGAATGCAGGTGCCGCGATCGCCGCATTGCGTACCTTGGGCCGCGATGAGGCCGCCTGCGAGGCTGCAGTCACGCGGGCCGTCTGGCCGGCACGGATGCAAAGATTGCGGATGGGGCCACTCATCGACAGCGCACCTGGTATCGAGCTTTGGCTTGATGGCGGGCATAATCCGGCGGGGGGACAGGCGATTGCCGCCACCCTCGCACGGATGCCCAAACGCCCGACGCATCTGATCTGCGGGATGCTGAATACCAAGGATGTCCGCGGCTATATGGCACCACTCGCACCCTATGTGACGCGCCTGCATGCCGTCTCTATCCCGGGCGAAAAGAACACCCTGCCCGCTGAGATAACCCGGGATGCCGCGATTGCGGTCGGGATTGACGCGGTCACTGCGGATACGGTTGCTGAGGCGCTGCTGGCCGTGGCCCGCTCAGCACCAGACGCAAGGGTTCTAATTTGTGGATCGCTGTATCTTGCCGGATCGGTGTTGCGGGAAAACGGATAGACTCGCCTATAAAGCGCCGCAATCATGTGGAGACTCTCTTTAGGTTATAATTTGAAGGGTCTGCTATGAATGATCAAGCGTCCATCTATGCGCCAGAATCTGCAATGGTTTCAAAGGTGCGAGTGGCCCTTTTGGTTGACGGCGAAAATATCTCACCGGTCCTTGCAGGCCGTATCATCACGGCCTCGTTACGGTATGGCCAGCCGTTGATCCGGCGAGTGTATGGTAATGCTGCAAAGATGCCCGGTTGGGACGCGGCACCGGGCTTTCGTCTCATCCATGCTGGTACGGGGAAGAACGCAACGGACATGTTGTTATGTGTTGAGGCAATGTCAATCATCCTTGATCGACAGGCAGATGTGTTGGTGATCGCTTCATCGGATGGCGATTTCCGTCATGTTGCCTGCGCGCTGCGCGAGCGCGGATTCCCAGTGTTTGGGATTGGTGAGGGCAAGTCGCCAGATCATTTCAGAAAAGCCTGCACGGAATTCAAAGAGATATTGGTCAAGCCTGAGAGTGTTCTGCCTGTTTCACCCGCTGCAATCGTCAAGTCCCCAACGGACGATAAGCTGGAAGCGTTAATCCGGTTGGGTGGTGCACCTGGTGTACCAATTGCTACACTTGGCGGGCGTATGCATACGCTTCACAAGGTGAAGATCAGCGAGACCCCAGAAGGCAACTGGCGTTCCTGTCTTTTGGCGCGGCCTGCGCTTTATAACTGTGATCCAAAGGGGCCAGAAGCAAAAGTCAGGCTGAAGACTTAACCCCATACCGCGCCAGGAACAGCTCCACCGCGCCCTTCACGACCCGGTCGCGTTCGGCTTGTGTCGCCGGCGCGCCGACACCAAAGAGTGCGCGTGGAAAGACATCCGCTTTGCACAACTCGATAAACTGATCAGCCGCCAGTTCCTTGTCGGGCACAATCAAATCGCAACACGCCTCGGCATCCTGCAGATAGGTGATCATCCGCTCCCGGGCCAGTGCGGGGCCGGACTCAAAAAACTGTTGCCCGATCTGCGGGAAGCGGTCACTTTCCGCCGCACAAACGCGGTAGACGCGCAAAAAGAACGGTGACAGGAAGAATTCAACCAGCTTGCTGCCCGCAACAGTCAGCACCGTCACCGGATCGTGCATGTCACCGATCAGGGCCTCTGCTTCCATCGTCTGGCGCGCGCATTCGGCGCGGGCGACCTCGATGAACAGCAGGCGCTTGTCCGGGAAATAGCTGTACAGCGTGGCTTTCGATACCCCCGCCTCGCGTGCAATGTCATCAACAGAGGCACCCTCAAAGCCGTCGCGCATAAAGATGCTGCGCGCGCCTTCCAGCACCTGTTCGAATTTACGGCCCCTGCGGATCATCGGCTGGTTCATCTGGCCCCCTCTGCCCGACCATAGAGCGGAGGGGGTTATGCAGCAAGTCATGCGTCAGTGCGAAGGTTTCCCGGCAGTCGATAGGGTGCTCGGTGCGATGGTGTCCTGTGACACAGTGTTGTCCGGAAAGGTCAGGTTCGGCATCGAGATGTCGATGCCAAAGGCAAATGCGGGTGCGGACAGCACAGCCAGAACGATTGCAATGGGGGCGATACGCTTCATTTCACTCTCCTATTTCTGAACCGCTTGGTTCACATTCAATATATGAACCGATTCGTTTAGTTATTCA
>JAAFHS010000517.1 GCA_013298485.1 Rhodobacterales bacterium | reverse complement strand
CCTTTCGCGTTTGATTGCCGCGCGGAAGCTGGCCCCGTCAGAGGTGATGGCGGCGTATCTGGCCCGGCTGCAGGAGCGCAATCCAGCGATAAATGCGGTGATTTCATGCGTTGATCCCGATCTGCTCATGGCGCAGGCACGGGCGATGGATGATGCGCCGCACAAGGGCTGGCTGCACGGCATGCCCATGGCGGTAAAGGATCTGGTAGCGACGAAAGGGATCAGGACGACATGGGGGTCGCCGCTTTTTGCCGACCATATCCCCGTGCAGGACGACCTGGTGGCTGCGCGCATGCGCAGCGCGGGGGCAATCTTCACGGGCAAGACCAACACGCCGGAATGGGGGCATGGCAGCCACAGCTTCAACCCCGTGCACGGTGTCACACGCAACCCTTACGACCTGACGCGCACGGCCGGCGGTTCATCCGGCGGGGCGGCTGCCGCCCTTGCCACGCGGATCGTGCCTGTGGCCGACGGGTCCGACATGATGGGGTCGCTGCGCAACCCCGCAGCGTTCTGCAATGTCTATGGCTTCCGGCCAAGCTATGGCCTCGTCCCCGCCGATGCCGAAGGCGATACATTCATGGCCACACTCGCCACCGAAGGCCCCATGGGCCGCACGGTGGAGGATGTGGCGCGGCTGCTGTCGGTGCAGGCGGGCGTCAACCCGGAGGTGCCATTCGGCCGCGACGGCGCTGCCTTTGGCGACATGCTGGATGTGGATATGAAAGGCAAACGCTTGGGCTGGCTGGATGACTGGGGCGGGGCTTACCCTTGTGAGCAGGGCATTCTGGACCTGTGCGCGACGGCGCTCGAGGTGTTCACCGACATGGGTGCCATCGTTGAACCCATTCCCCCTCCCTTCCCTGCAGAAAAGCTGTGGTGGGCCTGGACGACCCAGCGCGCCATGCTGAACGCCGAGGGCAAGCGCGCACTTTACGAAGACCCCGCCAAGCGCGCCCAACTGAAACCTGAAACCATGTGGGAAATCGAACAGGGCCTGCACCTGTCCGCCCGCGATGTGCATACCGCCAGCACCATCCGCTCCCGCTGGTATGCCCATGCCGCACACCTGTTCACCCGCTTTGACGCCCTGATCATGCCCACCGCCCAAGTCTGGCCTTTTCCCGCCGCCTGGCGCTGGCCGCAGACCATCAACGGCATTGCGATGGACACCTATCACCGCTGGATGGAAATCGTCGTGCCGGTCAGCCTGATCGGGCTGCCCTCCCTGAACGTCCCCGTAGGCTTTGGCGCCCAGGGCCTGCCGATGGGCATGCAGATCATCGGACCCACGGCTGCCGACGCCAAGGTGCTCGCGATCGGACACGCCTACCACATGGCCACCGACTGGCCCGCCAAACGCCCGCCCTTGCAGGCATAGAGGCGGGCGGGTAGGCAGGCGCGCGAAAGGGGCTACGCGTGATACTGTACCGGATCATCATGGCCGTCGCCCTGCCGTTTCTGGTGCTGGCCACCGCCTTTGGCCGCTGGCCCAGGGGTGCGCTGGCCGAGCGGCTGGGCTTTGTGACAGCACCGCACGGCAGCATCTGGGTCCATGCTGCATCCGTGGGCGAGGCCGCATCCATCCGCCGCATCGCCACCGCACTCGCGCAGGACACGCCCGTCTTCGTCACCGTCAACACCCCCACCGCCCGCGCCATCGTGGCAGGCTGGGGCAATGTGCAGGTGGCACTCGCGCCCTTTGACATGGCAGGTGCCCCCGCGCGTTTGATCGCCCGCCTGCAGCCAAGCACCTATGTGCTGGTCGAAAGTGAGTTGTGGCCCGCCCGCATGGCCGCACTTTCACGGGTGCCTGTCATCATGCTGGGCGCACGCATGTCCGAAACCTCCGCCCGGCGCTGGGGCTGGCTGGGCGGCCTGATGCGCAGCATGCTGGCACGGGTGCGTTATCTTTCTGCACAGGACACTGCGTCAGAAGCGCGGTTTCTCGCCCTCGGATTGCCACAGGCCGCCCTTGGCCCATGCATCAACCTCAAGGCCTTTGTCACTGGTGTGGCAGCGACTGATGGCCCCGTGCCCCGCGCACGCTGCCTGCTCGCCGTCTCCACGCATGAGGGCGAGGAGGCCGCGATCCTGAACGCCTTCAAGGCCGCCCGCGCGCAGTTCGACCTGCTGATCATCGCCCCCCGCCACCCGCGGCGCGGCGATGCCGTGGCGCAGGCGATTGCTGCGGCGGGGCTGGCCTTCGGGCGGCGGTCCAAGGGTGAGGCGCTGACCGCAGATCGCCCGGTCTATCTGGCCGATACTGTGGGCGAAATGGCCCAATGGTACGCCATGGCGGGCGTCACCATCGTGGGCGGCAGCTTTGCCGACCATGGCGGGCACACGCCGTTTGAACCTGCAGCAGCCGGGTCGGCCATTGTGCACGGCCCCCATGTCGGCAACTTTAGCGAAAGCTATGCCGCGCTGGCAGCCGCGGGAGGGGCCGTGACGGGCGATCTGACGCAGGGCCTGCAAGGCATGACGCCCGAACGGCAGATGGCCTGTGCAGCCGTTGCCCGGAAGGTGCTGGTCCCTGACGGCGATCTGGACGGCCTGATCACCACGATCCGCCAAC
>JAAFHS010000516.1 GCA_013298485.1 Rhodobacterales bacterium | reverse complement strand
CGCGGATGATCGGGATGGGGATGCTGACGGCGGCGCTGATTTCGGTGAACTGGGGGATCTATGTCTGGGCCATCGGGTCGGGGCATGCGCTGGATGCGGCCCTGGGCTATTACATCAACCCCTTGTTCAGCGTGGGTCTGGGGGCCGTGCTGCTGGGCGAGCGGTTGGGGCGGGCGCAGATGGCGGCGATTGCGCTGGCGGCAGTGGCGGTGGTGATCCTGACGGTGGCGCAGGGACGGGTGCCGGCGGTGGCGCTGTCACTGACGGTGTCGTGGGGGATTTATGCGTATCTGAAGAAATCGCTGCCTTTGGGGCCCAATCAGGGCTTCATGCTGGAGGTGTTGATCCTGCTGCCCTTTGCAGTGGGGTATCTTGGGTGGCTCTGGCTGCAGGGGGGCAGTCATTTTGTCGGCGAGGCTGGGGATACCTGGCTACTGCTGGGTTGCGGGTTTGTGACAGCGGTGCCCTTGATGCTGTATGCGAACGGGGCGAAACTGCTGCGCCTGACGACGATTGCGATGATGCAGTACATCGCGCCGACGATGATTTTCCTGACGGCGGTGTTCTGGTTTGACGAGCCGTTCGGGATGGCGCGGGCGATTGCATTCCCGATGATCTGGGGGGCGCTGGTGATCTTTACCGGATCGCTGATCTTGGCGCATCGCCGGGCCGGCTGATCCGGCCACCGCCCACGGCGGCGGAGACGCCCGTGGTGGTCGGGCCGGATGTGGGCAGGCCGCGCATCACGCGGACGGCGAGATGGGCGAAGGCCTGCGCCTCGAGCATATCACCATTCAGGGCGATGTCTTCCACGGGGGCGATCTGCAGACCGGTGCGCTGTGCCAAGGCGCGCATCAGGGTGCCGTTGTGGCGACCGCCGCCGGTGACGAGGATACGGGTGACGGGTGCGGGGAAATGTTCGCATCCGCGCGCGACGGCGGCGGCTGCGGCGTGGGTGAGCGTGGCGGCGGCATCGGCATCATTGAGGTGTTTCACGGCGGGCGACAGGCCAGGAAAATCATTGCGGTCGAGTGATTTGGGCGGCATGCGGTGGAAATAGGCACCTGTCAGAAAGGCCGCGATGATGGCATCATCGGGGATGCCCTTGGCGGCCAATGCGCCACCGTTGTCCTGCAGCAGGCCACGGCGGGCCTGCATCAGGTCATTCACGGGGGCGTTCGCGGGGCCGGTGTCAAAGGCGAGGCAGGCGTTTTCGGGGAGCGCGATGCGCGGATCGACCCAGGTGAGGTTGCCGACACCGCCCATGTTCAGGAAGGCCACGGGGTCTGTCAGCCCGGCCCATTGCGCGCAGGCGTGGTGAAAGAACGGGGCGAGGGGTGCGCCCTGCCCGCCAAGGCGCACATCGGTGCTGCGGAAATCCCAGACCACAGGCAGGCCCAGCGTTTCGGCGAGAAGATCGCCATCGCCCGCCTGATGCGTGCCGCGGCTTGCCGGATCATGGGCAAGGGTCTGGCCATGAAAGCCCACGACATCGGCCCCGGAAAAGCGCGACAGCACCTCGGCATGGGCGTTCTCGACCACCTCGGTCGCGGCGCCGACGGCCGCATCACCGGGCCATTGGCCGAGGGCCGCGCGGAGGGTTGCGCGCTCGGCATCCGTATAGGGGCGGTAGGCATGGGGGCCGAAGTCGTGGATGCGGATGCCGTCGGTCAGCACCATGGCGGCATCGACGCCATCCAGCGAGGTGCCCGACATTGTGCCCAGTGCCCAGAGCGCGCCCTTGTTCTGCATCTTCCCCTGCCGCCCCTGCCCCGCTATACCGCCCGCACCATAAAGCATGAGTATCCCATGACCTACCACCCGAAATCAGATTTCATGCGCGTGATGATGGAGCGCGGCTTTCTTGCCGATTGCACTGATTATCAGGCGCTGGACGAGGCTTTGGTCAAGGGGGTTGTGCCTGCCTATATTGGCTTTGATGCGACGGCCACCAGCCTGCATGTGGGCAGCCTGATCCAGATCATGATGCTGCGCTGGCTGCAAAAGACCGGGCACAAGCCGATTGTCCTGATGGGCGGGGGTACGACCAAGGTGGGCGATCCGTCTTTCCGGGCGGAGGAGCGGCCTTTGCTGTCGAACGCGCAGATTGATGCCAATATCGCAGGGATCAAGCGGGCGTTTGCGCCCTATGTCAGCTTTGGTGACGGGCCGACGGATGCGATCATGGTCAATAACGCCGAATGGCTGGATGGATTGAACTATCTGGGGTTCCTGCGCGATATCGGACGGCATTTTTCGATCAACCGGATGCTGTCGTTCGACAGTGTGAAGTCGCGGCTGGATCGGGAGCAATCGCTCTCATTTCTGGAATTCAACTACATGATTTTGCAGGCTTATGACTTTCTGGAGCTGCGGCGGCGGTATGGTTGCCTGATCCAGATGGGCGGGTCTGACCAGTGGGGCAATATCGTCAACGGGGTCGATCTGACGCGGCGGGTGATTGATACAGAGGTGTTCGGATTGACGACGCATCTGTTGACGACAAGTGACGGCAAGAAGATGGGGAAGTCGGCGAGCGGGGCTGTCTGGCTGAATGGCGATATGCTGTCGCCCTATGAATTCT
>JAAFHS010000515.1 GCA_013298485.1 Rhodobacterales bacterium | reverse complement strand
CCTGTGACACAGTGCTGTCCGGGAAGGTCAGGTTCGGCATCGAGATGTCGATGCCAAAGGCAAATGCGGGTGCGGACAGCACAGCCAGAACGATTGCAATGGGGGCGATACGCTTCATTTCACTCTCCTATTTCTGAACCGTTTGGTTCACATACAAGATATGAACCGATTAGTTTAGTTATTCAAGCAGAATTTGAACAGAACGGTTCAGTTGCTCGAATCTTGTGGATCAAGCGTAAGTTGCTAGATTAGAATAATTCCAAACACTGGAGTATCGGATGATCGCTGCATTCACGAACCGCCGCCGATTTTCGGACCTGTCCGCGCAGGAAGTTCTGGCGCTGGCCATTTCATCGGAAGAAGATGATGCCCGCATCTATCGCAGTTTCGCCCAGATGTTGCGGGCCGATTATCCCGCATCGGCGACGCTGTTCGACGGGATGGCGCGCGAAGAGGATGGGCACCGGCAGCGCCTGATCGATCTGCACCGCACCCGGTTCGGCGAGGTTATTCCCTTGATCCGGCGTGAGCATGTTGCAGGGTACTATGCGCGCCAGCCGGTCTGGCTGACGCAGAACCTTGGTCTTGAGCGCATTCGCAGTGAAGCACATGCGATGGAGGCCGCGGCGCGCAGCTTCTATGAAAGGGCGGCGGCGCAGGCGACCGATGCGGCAACGCGCAAGCTGCTGGGTGATCTGGCGGCGGCGGAAGCGGCGCATGAACGGCGGGCGAATGATCTGACGGTGGATGCGCTGCCCGCCGATGCGCGGGCCGAGGAGGCGAAAACCGAACAGCGGCAGTTCATTCTGACATGGGTGCAGCCGGGGCTGGCGGGGCTGATGGACGGGTCGGTGTCAACGCTCGCGCCGATCTTTGCGACGGCCTTTGCGACCCAGGATACCTGGACGACATTTCTTGTAGGACTTGCCGCATCGGTGGGGGCCGGAATCTCGATGGGGTTCACCGAGGCTGCGCATGATGATGGCGTGCTGTCGGGGCGGGGGTCACCGCTGAAGCGGGGGTTGGCATCTGGCGTGATGACGACAGTTGGGGGTCTGGGACATGCGCTGCCTTACCTGATCCCGGATTTCTGGACGGCGACGGTCACCGCGATGGTGGCCGTGTTTGTGGAGTTATGGACGATTGCATGGATCCAGAACCGTTACATGCAGACGCCCTTCCTGCGCGCGGCGTTTCAGGTGGTGCTGGGCGGCGCGTTGGTGTTTGCTGCAGGTGTGTTCATCGGGGGCGGGTGATGTATCGCAAGGGTGAGGTGACGTATCAGGCGCTGCCGCTGCCGGATCATGTGGCGCGCGACGATGCGACAGCGGCAGCCGCCGCCTTTCTGGCCTATATGCGCAAGCGGCATTCGGTGCGGCAGTATTCTGCGCGCGAGGTCCCTGAGGCGGTGATCGCCAGCTGCATCGCGGCGGCGGGGACGGCACCGAGCGGGGCGAACCATCAGCCATGGCATTTTGTGGCGATTTCGGACCCGGCGATGAAAGCGCAGATCCGCGAGGGTGCCGAGGAGGAGGAGCGCGCGTTCTATTCCGGGGGGGCGGGGGATGAATGGCTGGCGGCGCTGGAACCGATCGGGACCGGCGTCAGCAAACCGCATCTGACGGATGCGCCGTGGCTGATCGTGGTCTTCGCGCAGCGATACGGGATCACGGATGACGGGGACCGCTACAAGAATTACTACGTGCCGGAATCCGTGGGCATCGCCACCGGATTTCTGATTGCGGCCTTGCACCATGCCGGACTGGTGTGTCTGGAGCATACGCCCAATCCGATGAAATTCCTGAACGATCTGTGCCAGCGGCCCGCGCATGAAAAGCCGGTGATGATCCTGCCGGTGGGGTATCCCGCAGCTGACGCGACGGTGCCCGCAGTGGCGAAACGGAAAAAGCCGCTGGCGCAGATTATGTCGGTTTTTCGGTGAAAATTGACGGCTGTCAATTTTCAACTTTACTCAATGAAATCAATGAAACCATGCAATTCTGATGCCCAAAGATTAACGTGGTTGAGACCTTTCTTAACAGCGCGCACTCCCCCCGCCCCTGACCCCTCCCCACAGGGGGGAGGGGAAGCGCGTTGCGGCCCCGATGTGATTTACACCGGCCGCGCGGCCCATGCCCGCCGGATGTAATCGGCCGTCATCAGATCCAGATGCGCGCCGCCGCCGTTCTTGGCGATAGTGATCTCGTCATCCGACGCCCGCGCAAACAGGGCCGGGTCATCGTAGAAATCAGCAATGATATCGGCCTCGGTGATTGCACCGCTTTTCAACGGCTCCGTCAGATCACCGATGTGATGCACGGTTGTCGCACGGGCATCGACGAAGATGCGCGCGCGGGCCATGGCGGTATCATCCACCTCGCGCATCGCGGGCGTATAGGCCCCGATCAGATCGAGATGCTGGCCCGGTTGCAGCCAGTCGCCCAGCACGATGGGCGCGCTGGCCATGGTCGCCGTGCAGATGATGTCGGCCCCGCGTACCGCCCGTTCCAGATCATCGGCCACGGGCAGACCCATTTTGGCGGCGGTGTCGCGATTGCGGCTCCATACCGTGAATTCCGCCCCCGGAA
>JAAFHS010000514.1 GCA_013298485.1 Rhodobacterales bacterium | reverse complement strand
TTACGGCGAGGCGCATGTCGCCATCCGTGCCGGCAACGCCCCCCAGGAACCCGACAATGTCGTGCAACCCCTGATCCGCATGCAGACCGGCCTTTATGCCAGTGCCGCCTATGTCCGCGCCCATGGCAAGCCCGCGGGCGAGGATGATTTTGCCGCTCACCGCTTTGTCGCCACCGACAATGAAAACTCGCGTGCGCCCTTCTATGCCTGGCTGCGTAGCAGGGTGCCCGTCGATCAGATCGTCTTCCGTTCGGGTGAGCCTGCCGCCCTGACCGCCGCCGTCCTGCAAGGTGCAGGCATCGGCTTTCTGTCGGCGTTCGAGGTTCCGGCAAACCCCGGCCTCGTTGAAATCCTGCCCCCCCGCCCGGAGTGGGAGGCACCCTTATGGCTTGTCACCCATGTCGATCTGCACCGCACCCGCAAGGTGCAGGCCTTCCTGACCCATCTGAAAGAGGCCGCGAAACGCTGGCAGGGCCTGTGACGCCATGATGGCCGGGACGGGCGGCATGATCTGCGGCTGTACTGACGCGCGATGGGGTTTGGTGGAAACGGCTGTGCCGGTCCTGGCAGATTTGTCCCGCGACAAATCTGCCCGCGCCTGCCTGCCCCCGGCAGGCGCGAAGCCGCGCCAGCCCAGGCAGACGCGGGCAGATTACAACGGCACGGTCTGCTGCACCACACCCCTTGCCCAACGGCTTTCAGCCTTATGGGCAATGAAACCGATGGAACGTCCACTGGACGTTCCATCAGACGGTTTCAAAGTTGCAACTGTCAAACGGAGCGCAGTTCGTTTCCGTCAAACCCCATGCCGCTTTAAGGGCGGCCTGCTGCTGCATCACCTGCCGCTGTTCGACACCGTCGCCATCCACTGTGCTGCGGCCCTGGAGGCCGCCCTTGCCTGACGCGCGCGCTTTGCGTCATACGTTGCCAGACGCGTGGCGTTGGGTCAGTATCCCGCCCGAAGAGGAGCCTTGAATGCGCAAGTTTCTGGTCGTGCTTGATGACACGCGCGAATGCCTGAATGCCATGCGCTTTGCCGCATTGCGCGCCGCCCATACCAACGGCGGTGTGCAGATCCTGTCCATCATCCCGCCCGAGGAATATCAGCACTGGATGGGTGTCGCTGATTTGATGCGCGCCGAGGCCCGCGAACGCATCGAGGCGCATTTCGAGGTCTTCGCCAAATGGATGCGCGACAAACAGGGCATCAATCCCGAACTTGTGATCCGCGAAGGCGACCCGGTCGTGCAAATTCTGGCACAGGTGAATGATGATCCGTCGATCGGCGTGCTTGTGCTGGGGGCGGGCAGCGATAAATCCGGCCCCGGCCCCCTTGTGACACAGATGAGCCGGAATTCCGGCAACCTGCCCATCCCGATCACCATCGTGCCGGGCGATATGTCGAAAGAACGTCTTGAAGAGATTACCTGAAGGGATTTTGCATGACGCAGTCAGCCATCACGGCATCGCCGAACACCCCTGACCGGACCCTGACCTTTCTGTCGTACCTGACGGCCCTTGTGCTGGCCGTCTGCCTCTGGGCCGCACCCGCCCCGGCCCAGTCCCTGCAGGACGAATTCGATGCAGGCATCCTCGGCTATCCCGAAAAGCGTCTGGTGCAGGCCGCCCTTGCCTTTTCCGGTGACTATGTCGGCCTTCTGGATGGCGACTGGGGGGCCGGCAGCCAGCGCGCGCTGGACAGCTATGCCCTGCGCACCACCGGATCGCGCAGGCCAACCTACCAATCCGTCAGCACCCTGCTGTCCGATTTCGGAAATGAGGTCGCCACAAACGACTGGCAGACCATCTACTATGAAAGCCTGGGCGTCTCCTATGCCCATCCCCTCAAACTGCTGCTCGAAAGCGATGACCCCTCCGTCACCCAGTTCGATTCCGCCGATGACAGCTTCAGTGTGGTCATCGACTATGCCGACCGCACCGGGGCCACCGCCGTGCATGCCTATGTCTATGGTCAAGGCCAGCGCCGCCCCGCCCCCTATCAGAACTATCAGGACGACCGCCTGATCACCTCGGTCACCCTGCCCGGCGGTCTTCTGGCCTATGTCCGCTCCGACTGGGTGGGCGATGGCTATGTCACATTCTCCATCATCGCCGCCGATCAGCACCGCACGCGTCTCTCGCTGATCGCAGGCTCGCTGCAAAAGGGGCAGGCCCCGCAATTCGTGCTGCCCGCCGACGGGCGGCTCGCCGCGATCCTGACGGGCGGGGCCGCCTATGCCGCCATCGACCCCGATTTAGGCGTGGACCCGAACCCCTTCGACGGGGTTGATCCGGACGCAGGCGGCAATCCCTTCGGCACCCCCCAGCCCGAGGTCGACCCCGGCGTCGACCCCGAATTCGCCGCCATTCCCGACCCGTTCAACAATGATGACACGCTGACCGAAGAACAGATCGATCCCCCCGAAGACTGGAACAGCGGCAACTTTACCTCCTCCGGCACCGGCTTCTATATCAACCGCGACTACCTTGTGACCGCCGCCCATGTCGTCGAAGGCTGCCGCCGGATGGAGTTGGCGAACGCCACCGCATTGGAGGTCGTCCGCTCCGAACCCGATCTTGATCTGGCCGTGCTCAAGGTCCCCGGCGA
>JAAFHS010000513.1 GCA_013298485.1 Rhodobacterales bacterium | reverse complement strand
ACCATTATACGGCGGTAACCCAATTGAGGCATCGCCTTTGTCGATTGCCAGAAACAGGTCCGACATAGCCGACCAGTAGCGTGCGGCTGTGTCCGAAAAGACATCCCCACGATCCTTCCGATCACGGACATCGAGCCGCACTCGATTTCGCATGCCGTAATCATCATATCGGTGGTCTTTCACCGGCAGAAGATCGCGATCTTCCGCATAAAGAATGAAAAGCAGCCGATAGAGAAGGATTAGGGCACCTTGCCTGACGTCTTGTAGATCGGCGTCGGGAGCTGCCTTGGCAATCGCTTGCGCAAGGTCAGGAAACACTTCCTTGAAGACCTTGTTTGAAAGGTCTTCAGCGACCCGCTCTTCGTAAAACTTGCCCTCTGCAATGGCCCGCTCGTGAAAAGTCTTCGAGTCCACGCCACCTAAGGCAAAGGCTTCTCTACGAAACATCAAAATGAAAACGCGCAACCAGTGAGCGCGGTCGTCGTCTGATAGCCTGAACATTCCGTCGTTATGGCCCGGAATATTCAAAAGTTGCGCAAGATCTAACTCAAGGAACTGCTCAGACACAGAGCGCGCGCCAGAGAAATAGAGGCGCCACTTTGCGCCGTTTGTTAGTATTCCCCAACGAAGGGACCCGGAGGTAACGTCGTCGATACGACGCAGATAACGAAGCATCTGCGTGGAGGGAGCGGTTTCTTCACCGCGTTTACCTGATCGCCTGTCGAGCGGACGCAACCACCTCTTCGATTCTACAACCGCTGCGCCAAATGAATAGCGCTTCCACTCCTGTGCGTGATTATTGGCTTTTTCTTTTGCCATACCATCTTGAAACAAGACCCCATCTGGAACGTCATCACGACCCTTGGCAGATAAATTCTGCTGGCGGAGAACATCAGCCCAACCGAGAAGAGAAAGGACTGGCCAAATCAGATCATCTTCGGTTTGACTTTCATTTGTGTTCTGGCTGATCGGAAACTTGTCGAACGCGGAGCGGAGTTTCACTTCGACGCTTGAACAAGCACTGGACGACATCGTTTGCCATTCAGGTGTTTGTCGAATGGTTTCCGTCAGAAAATCTGACGAAAAGAGACTCCCTTGTCCTGTAATCTCAATGCTCAACGCTGCGTCTCCACTTTTTCCCCTTGGTAGCAGCCGCAAGCGGGGAAGGCATCCCAAATCGAAGTGACATCAAAGTGAAGTTCCACAGAGGTCAGTCGACATACCCACGCCGCTTCTTCATCGCGGCGAGCTTCATCAACGCCGTGATCGCCTTGCCTTCGTCAGGGTGGGTCTCGACCATCATCTGGCCACGAAAGCCGATCCGACCCCACTCGCGCACGAGGCTGGCGCGACCGAAGAGGTCGCGTCGCACGCTCAGCCGATAGAAGCGACGCATGTTCCGCGCCTGATCGATCCGGCGCATCTGCACGTCGGTCGGGAAGACATCGAGCTGGATCGGACTATGGTACATGTAGTGATCGCATGAGGTTTTCTCCACAATATCAGGTGGAAGTCTGCGCTTCCACCTCGATTTCCCCCCAAGGGGAACAGGGGCTTACGCCCCCTTCTCGAACTTCAGGACAGGGATGCCGAGCTTCTTGGCCTTATCGGCGAGGTTTTCCTGAATGCCATTGCCCGGGAACACGAGGACACCCACGGGCAGCACGTCCAACATGGCGTCGTTGCGCTTGAAGGGTGCGGCCTTGGCATGTTTGGTCCAGTCGGGCTTGAAGGCAACCTGCGTTACCTTGCGGGCTTCGGCCCATTTGGCGGCGATGAGTTCGGCACCCTTGGGGCTGCCACCGTGGAGAAGGATCATGTCGGGATATTTGGTCTGGACCTGATCGAGCTTGCCCCAGATCAGGCGGTGATCGTTGAAGTCGGTCCCGCCGGTGAGGGCGATCTTGGTGCCTTGGGGGAGCATCACTTCGGTTTCTGAGCGGCGCTTGGCGGAGAGGAAGTCGCGGCTGTCGATCAGGGCTGCGGTCAGGTGCTTGTGGTTCACCATTGAGCCAGAGCGCGGCCGCCAGGTTGAGCCCGTGTGCAACTCAAACGCCTCGGCGCTGCGGTCGCGGAAGGCTTCCAGGCAATGCCGCCGCTCCACGAGGCTGGTGCCTTCGGCCGTCAGGCGCTCAAGTTCGGTGGATTTCACCTCAGAGCCGTCCTGTTCGCGCTGCAGGCGGTGTTGCGCCACTTCGTTGTCGTCGAGCAAGCGTTCCGTGCGGGCGGCAGCGCGGTGGAAGAGGTTGACCTGGCCCCAGAGCAATTCTTCGAGGTCGGGTTCCATGCGGGTGTCGCCAAGGGTTGCGACGAGGGCATCGAAGATATCGCTGACGGCGTCGACGAGGCGCTCGGGTTCCGGCATCGGGCGCAGATCGACCTCGTCCTGAAAGGCACGGGTGCCGTAGAGCTGGAGCTCCTGAAGCGCCCAGGCGGTCTGGGAAAGGGCGGGGCTGCGGTCGAAATCCTCGCTCTGGAATTGGGTCGTCATGGTCTTTTGCCTCCGGCTGCTCGGGCCCGCGCGACATCCCGCGCGGCCTTCATGGGCTGCGAAAGCTGTCACTGGGGACGCCCCTTCACCCCGCCTTCGGGGCCGGAACGCATGTGGAGG
>JAAFHS010000512.1 GCA_013298485.1 Rhodobacterales bacterium | reverse complement strand
GGCAAGGGTTTCGACAATCGGGCGTGCCTGATCCTCGGTCATGCCGGGGGCCAGTGCAGGGTTATACAGCATCCGCAGCATCGCCTCATCCTGGGTGGTCAGCAAAGCGAATTCTTCATCGTCATTGAAAATCGACGGGCGCGCCGTCGGGCTGTCATTGGCGAGGCCAAGGCCCTGGGCGATCTCTTCGTGAAAACACGACAGGCGCAGAAGGTCGGGATGTTCGGCCCGGATCACCGCATAGGCGCGGGTATAGGTCGAATTGCCGTTTTCCGCCGAGGAATAGACAAGGCAATAGGTCGAACGCGGCAGATCGGTAATCCCGCGCAGATCGGCAGGCGAAAGGCCGGGCAGGGCGGCTGCGATCTGCGGGCCAAGGGCGCGGCGTTCGTCTTCGTTCACGACCTCCACAATAAAATTCGGGTTGGCATCGCTCAGGCTTATGGGATGCCCTGTCAGCCGTGCCAGCCGCGCGAGATAGGACGCGACGCGCGCGCGGTCGGTCGCCTGCACGGCGGCGGGCACCGATGTGCCGAACCGCAATCCCACACGCACCGGGGCCACCCAGCGGCGCAGGCGGCTGGCCGTTTCGCGCTGCACGGGGCCGGTGGGGCCATTCGTGTATTCATCAAACAGGGCGACGCGGATGAAGTTTTCCGCAAGCATCCGGCCATCGAACGGTGTATCGGCCCCCCCGCCATCGGTGCGCAGCAGACCCTGGCTGACAAGGCGGCTTTGCACCTGAGCGTAATAGACACGCATCGCCTCGCTCGCTGCGGATGGCGTTGCCACCGGGCTGGCCGCGGGCAACGGAACGGTGACAGCGCTTTGCGGGACGGGTGGCGGTGCCACGACGGCGGTTTGGCAACTAGCCAGAAAGCCCATGGCGACGACGGCCACCCTGCCAGGGAATCCACACAACACGGTCATCGCTTTTCTCGATCCTTACCCCTGCGCATCTGCTGCAGAAACCACAGTGGCACGGGCGGCTGCAAGCGTCTCTCGCAATTCGACCGCCATCTTTTGCAAATCTGTCGCGGCTGCTGCCCGTTTTGCCCGATCCGCATCTGCGATTTCCGGACCTTCGTTGGCTGTCGCGACCAGGCCAACCCCTGCCGACATGATCGCAGCCACCATAGGCCAAGCCGCCCGTTGCGGCCAGTGCGGCCACGCCATCCGGGCGATCAGGCGCCGCGTCTGGGCTTTATGCCGGACCTTGCCCCCGGCTTGGCCGCGATGCGCGGACCACGGGCTGGCGTCCCGGTGGATGGTTTTGATCCGGTGGTGGGACCCTTGGCCGGGGCTTCTTCCGTCAGGCCCAACTGGTCGCGCAGCACTTTGGGGCGCACCTCCTCGACTTGTCCCGGTTCCATCTCGCCCAGACGAAAGGGGCCATAGCTGACCCGGATCAGGCGGTTCACGATCAGGTTGATCGCATTCACCGCGCGCCGGATTTCGCGGTTGCGCCCTTCGCGCAGGCCCACTGTCAGCCAGGCGTTGGACCCCTGATGCCGGTCCATCGTCACCGTCATCGGCTGAAAGCGTTCGCCATCCACCGTGATCCCTTTCCGCAGGGGTTCCAGATCGACATCCGTGGGGTTGCCCTTGACCCGCACGCGGTATTTGCGCAGCCAGCCGGTGGCGGGCAGTTCCAGCCGCCGCTTCAACTCACCATCATTGGTCAGCAGCAGCAGCCCTTCGGAATTCAGATCAAGACGGCCCACCGACATCACGCGCGGCATGTCTTCGGGCAGGTTTTCAAACACCGTCGGGCGGCCCTTTTCATCGGAGGCAGACGTCACCAGCCCCTCGGGTTTGTAGTACAGCCACAGGCGCGCGGGTTCGGCTGCGGCGACCTGTTTGCCCTCAACCGTGATCCTGTCGGAGGGCAGCACGTTCAACGCGGGGCTGGTGATCGGCTTGCCGTTCACGGCGACAAGGCCCGCCTCGATCATCCGCTCCGCCTCGCGCCGCGAGGCGACGCCAGCGCGGGACAGGACTTTGGCAATGCGTTCGCCGGGAAGTGTTTTCGGGGGGGTATCGGTCATGGCGGGTTCCTTCACGGAGGCGCGGGGGTGGCAGAGGTTGGAGAAGGGGAGTATTTGAACAAAAGGAAAGCAGCAAGGGCGGTTCGGGGTGACAGCGTTTCAGTCGTTCATGGCGGCGGCACTGATTGAGGCGCGCGCCGCCGGTGCGCGGGGCGAGGTGCCCGTGGGTGCGGTGATCGTGCGGGACGGCGAGATCATCGCGGCAGCGGGCAATCGGACACGCGCGCTGCATGATCCCACGGCGCATGCGGAGGTTCTGGCCATTCGCGCGGCCTGTCAGGCGGCGGGCAGCGAACGGCTGGTGGGGCACGATCTTTATGTGACGCTGGAGCCCTGTGCGATGTGCGCGGGCGCAATTGCGGCGGCGCGGCTAGCGCGGGTCTATTACGGGGCCGCCGATCCCAAGTCTGGCGGCGTCGCGCATGGTGCGCGGGTGTTCGCGCATCCGCAGTGCCACCACGCGCCCGAAGTTTACGATGGCATCGGCGCGGAGGCGGCGGAGGCGCTGCTGCGGGGGTTTTTTGCGGACAGACGGTCGTAAATTGACGGCTGTCAATTTTGCGATATTT
>JAAFHS010000510.1 GCA_013298485.1 Rhodobacterales bacterium | reverse complement strand
TTTGTCTGAAAGCCAAGCGATTTCAGTCGATTGATAGCGTTACTTTGTGTCGACGCCAGCGGTTCGGAATGCGCGCCCCAGCTGTAGGCAAAGAATCTGAGGGGTCGTGAGGCGGTGATATTGGCGTCCAGCTGGCGCAGGCTGCCCGCGGCAGCATTGCGGGGGTTGGCAAAGGTCTTCTCCCCCGCCGCCTGTTGCCGCACATTGAGCGCGGCGAAATCGGCGTGGGACATATAGACCTCGCCCCGGACCTCAAGCACATCGGGGGCATCTTTCAGGGTGACGGGGATATCGGCAATGGTGCGCGCGTTCTCTGTCACATTCTCGCCCACCTCGCCATCGCCGCGCGTGGCGGCCTGCACCAGACGGCCCGCCTCATAGCGCAGCGACAGGGACAGACCGTCGATCTTCGGCTCTGCCGTGTAGGTGATAGGGGCCGTCACACCCAGAAACTTGCCCACCCGGTCATCGAAATCGGTGACATCGGCATCGTCAAAGGCGTTTTCCAGACTGAGCATCGGCACCGCATGTGTCACCTTGCCAAAGCCATCGGCCACCGCGGCCCCCACCTGATCGGACGGGCTGTCAGCGCGTTTCAGGGCGGGAAAGCGCGCCTCGATCGCCGCATTCCGGCGTTTCAGCGCGTCATAATCGGCATCCGAAATGTCGGGCATATCAAGGGTGTGATAAGCCGCATTTGCGGTCTGCAGGGCAGCCGCAAGGCGGGCAAGTTCGGCCCCTGCCTCATCCGCTGTCAGATCGCCGACGGGTTTATCCATGGCCGCCCCCTCATGTCGCCCCAGATGTGTTTTAGGGGGCGACGCGAGGAAGGTCTAGCCTCAGGCGCTGGCCAGCCGGCGGCTGTCGCTGGCCACCGGATCGCGCAGCACATAGCCCCGGCCCCAGACGGTTTCGATGTAATTCGCGCCATCCGTCGCCTCGGCCAGTTTCTTGCGCAGCTTGCAGATGAAGACATCGATGATCTTCAACTCCGGCTCGTCCATGCCGCCGTAAAGATGGTTCAGGAACATCTCTTTGGTCAGGGTCGTGCCCTTGCGCAGGGACAGCAGTTCCAGCATCTGGTATTCCTTGCCCGTCAGATGCACGGTCTTGCCGCCCACATCGACGGTTTTCGCGTCCAGATTCACGTTCACCGTGCCCGTGCTGATCACCGACTGGCTGTGCCCTTTTGAGCGGCGGATGATCGCGTGGATGCGCGCCACCAGTTCTTCGCGGTGAAAGGGTTTGGTCAGGTAGTCATCCGCGCCAAAGCCGAAACCCTTCAGCTTGCTGTCGGTATCGTCGGACCCCGACAGGATCAGGATCGGCGTTTCGATGCGTGCAAGGCGCAGTTGGCGCAACACTTCATGCCCTGACATATCGGGCAGGTTCAGATCCAGCAGGATCAGGTCGTAATCATAAAGTTTCGCCAGATCGATCCCGTCTTCACCCAAGTCCGTGCAATAGACGTTCAGATTTGCATGGGTCAGCATCATTTCGATGCTGCGGGATGTCGTGGGGTCGTCTTCAACAAGAAGGATTCGCATGGGATGCTCCGCGCCAGGTATCTTCGTTAACACTGCGGGCTGAATGGTTAACCGCAGGTTACTCTGCCAAGGCGCGAACAAAAAACAACTTAAAGTTGTCGATATTTCTGGATCGACGTCACTTTCAAGGCCTTTTCACCATGTGTTTCCACGGCGGCGCGCCACAGGGCGAACTCTTCCGCGCTGATGTCATAACGCTCCAGCGCCTCACGCTCGGGAATCAGGCCATAGGCGACGGCCTTGACGACAACCGCCTTGCGGCTGGCGACCCAGCGACGCGTCTCGGGCGGCGGCAGGTCGGCGCGCGACAGGATACTGCCATCGGGCAGCGTGACCTTTCGCGGACCATCGACTTTTTTCAGAAACATGGGCGTCCCCCTTGGTGTGACAGGGCCAATGATCGGGGAACAGGCTTAAGGGCGGGTGAAGCCGGGGCTTGAGGATACAGCGCATTTTCCTATATTACGCATCATCCCTTGCACCCCGGACACGCATATCATGCTGGATCAGCCGCTCAATTCGCTTGGCTTTGCCAAGGCCCCCCGCGACACGCGGGTGGTTGTGGCGATGTCGGGGGGTGTCGATTCGTCGGTTGTGGCGGCAATGCTGGCCGAAGAAGGCTATGATGTGGTGGGCGTCACGCTGCAGCTTTACGACCACGGCGCAGCCCTGGCCAAGAAAGGCGCTTGCTGCGCGGGCCGGGACATCCATGACGCGCGCCGGGTGGCCGAAACCATGGGCTTTCCGCATTACGTGCTGGATTACGAGAACACCTTCCGCGAGGCGGTGATCGAGGAGTTTGCCGATGCCTATCTGGCGGGGGCGACGCCGGTGCCCTGCATCCGCTGCAACGAGAGGGTAAAGTTCAAGGACCTGCTGGCCACGGCGCGGGACCTTGATGCCGATTGCATGGCGACGGGGCACTACATTCAGCGCAAGGTAGGCATGGCGGGGCCGGAACTGCATCAGGCGGCGGATGACGCGCGCGATCAAAGCTATTTCCTGTTCTCGACCACGGCAGAGCAGTTGTCATACCTGCGCTTTCCGCTGGGCCATCTGCCATCAAAGGCGGAAACGCG
>JAAFHS010000509.1 GCA_013298485.1 Rhodobacterales bacterium | reverse complement strand
CATGATGGTGGCGGCGGATGTGACACGCCAGAGCGAGCCGAAGATCAGGGCCATGACAAAGGCGGTCAGGGCGACATAGCGCAGCGCAAAGGGATCGCGCGCGGCCAGGCGCAGGTCGGGCGAGACGGCCTTGGCCGCCGCCGCACGCTGCGCCATGCGGTCAAGATGGGCCACCCAGAGGGCTTGGGAGGCGGGATCAGCCGCGCCGAGCGCCTGGGTATCCTGCAGGGCGGCGATCGGGCGACCGGGCAGACGGGCGTCGAGACGGGCCAGCGCCTCGGCCTCAAGCGGTTTGCGGAAATGGCGAAATGCGTACCAGATACCCCATGTGGCACCGACGGCGGCCAGCACGGTGCCGCCCCAGACGACCTCGACCGGCAGGCGGTCCTGCACGCCAAAGGCGAGGGTTGCCAGTACGATCAGAACAATCGTCCACAGCGGCCAGAAGCTGCGGGTGATGCGTTCGGCCCAAAGCCCCGCCAGCGTCAGCCGCAGGGGGGTGCGCAAGCGCAAAAGTGCCGTCTGGCGATCCTGTTCGGTCATGCCCTCCGCCGGGGGTTGGGGGTGATGTGCATCACAGCCATATCGGTAATGTATCGCGCTTCAGGATTTCGTCAAAGGTCGGTCTTTCCCGAATGACAGCGAATTGATCCCCGTGCACAAGGACTTCGGGGATCAGGGGGCGGCTGTTGTATTCTGATGCCATGACGGCACCATAGGCCCCGGCAGAGCGGAAGGCCACCAGTTCGCCTTCGGCAAGGGGGGGCATTGGGCGGGATTTCGCGAATGTATCGCCCGATTCGCAGACCGGGCCGACGATATCGAAGGGGTGCTGTTCCACACCCGCAGCAGGTTCGATGACCGGAATGATGTCATGGTGCGCGCCGTACATCGCCGGGCGGATCAGATCGTTCATCGCGGCATCGAGGATCAGGAAATCGCGCCCTTCACCCTGTTTGACATAGATGACGCCCGCGACCAGCAGGCCTGCGTTGCCGGAAATCAGGCGGCCCGGCTCAATCTCGATCTCGCAGCCGAGATCGCCGACGGTGCGTTTGATGAGCGCGCCGTAATCCAAGGGCAGGGGGGGCGCGTCATTGCTGCGCGTATAGGGAATGCCCAGGCCGCCGCCGAGATCGAGGCGGCGGATGTCATGCCCTTCAGTGCGCAGGCGGCGGGTCAGATCGGCGACCATCAGATAGGCCTGCTCGAACGGGGCGAGATCGGTCAGCTGGCTGCCGATATGCACATCGATGCCGACGATATCGAGGCTGGGCAGGGCTGCGGCCTCGGCATAGACGGCGGAGGCGCGGGAAATCGGAATGCCGAACTTGTTATCCTTTTTGCCGGTTGCAATCTTTTCGTGGGTTTTCGCATCGACATCGGGGTTGACGCGGATGGTGATGGGCACGGTGACGCCCAGGGATACGGCGACTTCGGACAAAGCGCGCAGTTCGGGTTCGGATTCGACGTTGACCTGGCGGATGCCGCCGGTCAGCGCGACGCGCATTTCATCCCGCGTCTTGCCGACGCCGGAAAACACGATGCGGTCGCCGGGGATGCCTGCGGCGCGGGCGCGGTGGTATTCGCCGATGCTGACCACATCCATGCCGGCACCAAGATCGCCGAGGGTTTTCAGGACGGCGATGTTGGACAGGGATTTGATCGCAAAGCAGACCTGATGCGGCAGGGGCGAGAGGGCCTCGGTGAACAGGGTATAATGGCGGGTCAGGGTGGCAGTGGAATAGACGTAAAAGGGCGTGCCAACGGTGGCGGCAATGTCGGCGATGGCCACGTCTTCGGCGTGCAGCAGGCCGTTCTTGTAGGTGAAATGATCCATGGCGCGCGCGTTTCCTGCCTCTGTCGGGGCGGGTATAGCAGATGGGGATGCGGGCGCAATTCGGCCGATCGCGCCGGACCTGTCAGGCCTTGGCATCCTGGCTTTCGCGGCGGGCGGCCTCCCACACCTCATGGGCGGCATCAAGGTTCATGGCGGCGATGCCCAGCCCCACGATCACATCCGGCCAGACGGACGGATGGGCCGCCGTCAGCGCGCCCGCCGCGATGATCGCGACATTGGCCAGCGCATCATTGCGTGCCGAAAGATAGGCCGCGCGCGTCAGGCTGCCCTGCGTGGCGCGGTGGCGGGCCAGCAGCAGCGCGGCGGTCACATTGACGGCAAGGGCCCCCATCCCGACGAGCGTCAGCACAAAGGCATCAGGCGGGACCGGGGCCAGATATTTCTGCACCAGCGTCCACAGAAACGCGAGGGCAGGCACCGCCATCAGGCCCGCCAGCACCATGCCAACCTGCGCGCGGCGGGCAGCGGTCCAGCCCAGGGCCACGAAGATCAGCAGATTGACGGCCGTATCTTCCAGAAAATCGACGCTATCGGCAAAGAGCGACACCGATCCGATCCGGATCGCAGCCAGAAATTCGACCCCGAAATAGCCAAGGTTGAGGAGTGCCACGATCAGCACAACACGGCGCAGGCTGGCGGACGGTGCCGTCATGCCAACACCTGCGCGCGCAGGACAGGACAGCGCGACAGGCTGGGGCAGAGATGGCGAGGCAGTTGATCCGGACCCGGCACTGCATGGTTTCGACGATCATTCACGGGACAAACC
>JAAFHS010000051.1 GCA_013298485.1 Rhodobacterales bacterium | reverse complement strand
GGTCAACCCGGCGCGGTGCCTGGTGTTCGAAGACAGCGATGTGGGCGCGGAAGGCGCGCACCGGGCGGGCTGCACCGTGGTGCAGGTGCCGGACATGCAACCGAGTGCCGGGCCCTTTGCGCATCATCTGGCATCCGACCTGATTGCAGGTGCGCGGATGGCCGGGCTGGTGGTGCCGGGCGAGGATGAGGCCGGGGCGTGACAGCCCCCCGCGCCGAGGGCATGCCGCCTTGGATTCCGTCGGCGTTAAAAGGGTTAAGAAAGTGTTGAAATGTCCCGGAATTGAAAGTTTATGTCGTTGTTATATAATGGAAAAGTTGAAAATTGACAGCCGTCAATTTTTGCTCCGCGCACCGGCTATAGCGTGACCACCAGCCCCGGATCGAACAGCCAGGGCGCAACGATGCCGCAGGTGTCGGACAGGGGCAGCAGGGTGCCCGGCACATCCATCCCGATCACCTCGCGCATGAAGGTGCGGCGCTGGCCCGCGCGGTCCAGCACGGCGGGGAACCGGGATGCAAGCTGCATCTGCAGCGCGGCATCCGCGATCACATAGCCATCCTCCATCCGGGTCGATCCATAGAGGGGATGGCCGGGGATCACATCCATCTGCAGCGCCATGCCCGATGCCAGCGGCACGTCGGACCCGGCAGAAATCGGGCTGCTGATCCATTCATCCAGCCCGATCAGATGACCGGGGTTCAGCGTGATGCCGAAGATGTCCTGCGGCAGGGCGGTCTGGATCCTGTCCCAGACCGCAGCCCCTGTCACACCGGGCCGCATCAGGGCGCACCAGTCCGACACCGCACGGACGTAAGGGTAGGCAAACGCCGCAAGATAATCCTGCGCTGCGACGGGCAGATCGGCCGCGCTGCGCGCAAGCCAGCCCGCGCGGCAGATATTGGCACCCCAGTGGCAGATGTTGAAACCGATGGGTGATCCTGCCCGCAAGACCTGCCCCGTCGCCCCCGACAGTCCCTGGTCGGCGCGTGCGCCCGTGGCAAAGGTGATATGGCAGCCAAGGGGCAGGCCACCCACGCCCGCCGCCTGCACTGCCTCAAAATCGGTAAGACCCGGGCGCAAGGCAAAGGCCATGCGGCGCAGGGCATGGGCGGCCATGTAATTGGCAAATTCCAGCCGTGCAATCTCGGCCGCGTCCACCCGCGCGCGCAGGCCGTGGCCCGGATGCATCATCAGATGGGTCGCGTTTTCCACGCGGGCTGCAAGGGCGCGCAGCGGATCGGCAAGGAAGGCCGGGATATCAAGGGCGGTGGCCGGATCATCCACCTCATCCGCGCCGAACCATTTCCAGCCGACAGCGCCAATCGTGCCGCCCGCAGGCAGCGCCCCTTCCAGCCAGTCCGCCAGCCGCCTGCCCCCGCGCGGCTGCGAGGGCAGGGACAGCGATGCGCAATGCCCCACAGCAATATCGCCCGCGCGCACCAAGGGCGAGATCTGGGTGTAGGGCAGGCATTCATTGCCCGCCAGCAGCAGGGCGCTGCCTTCGGTCACCACCAGCACGGCCTCTTCGAACCGGGGATCAAAGCCCGTGATCCAGTGCAGGTTGGCCGCATGTTCGCGGTCGCCGTAGATGACCAGCGCATCATAATGCCGCCCGGCATGGCGCAATGCGGCAAGGCGCGCGCGCGCCTCGGCCAAAGTAAACTCCGGCGGCAGGTCGGGGCTGCCGAAATCGGGCCAGACGATGCGTGTCAGTTGTGCCATGTCAGTCCCCCGTTCGGGGGGTAGGTTAAGCGATCAGCACGGGCCAGACCACCTGATTTGCGCGGGCAAAAGCCCCGATATGGCCAATCTTCCGCAAGCCATGGTCGGCGGCCCGCAGCACCAGCTGCCGCTTCACCGCCTGCGGATACAGCGCCATGATCCGCCAGACGGCGGCGGGCGGGACCACGGCATCATCGGCCACCGCCACCACCTTCATCGCGGCGGTCAGCCGGGACGGGTCGGGTGCCGGCAGGGTGCGGCCCACATCACCCAGCCAGAAACCGGGGCGCAGACACCAGGCGCGCCATTGGTTGTAGACGCCTGCCGGCAGATCGGGGCCAAAGCCTGTCAGGCGACCGGGCAGGTAGCCCATCACGGCTGTCAGAAGGCGCGGGGCCCCATACCAGAACAATGTGGCCAGCGCGCGGTAGGGCCAGGGATGATCGCTCAGCGTCACGAGGCCGCTGGCCACGGTAATGACACGCGCCACTCCGTCCATCGCATGAAAGCCCAGCATCGTGCCGCCCAGCGAATGTCCGATCACCCAGATCGGCACGTCCGGCACATGCGTGCGCAAGGCGGCAAGGGCGGCAGGCTGATCCCGCAGACCCCAGTCGGCCAGCGTTGCTTTTGACGCACGGACCGGGCCCCGCGCGGATGCACCGAAATCGCGGTAATCATAGATCAGGCAGGCATGGCCCTGCGCCACCAGCCAATCGGCAAAGGCACGGTAATACCGTGCGCGCACACCGACCGCGCCATGGATCACGATGGCCGCCTTGGGTGTGCCCGCGGGGCGCAGCAGCGTGCCTGCAAGATGTGCACCCTGCGCACGGATATCGATGGATTGTGCAGCAGGCTGGATCGGTTCACCCAGTTTCATCTCACGGCTCCACGACTAGACCAGTTGGTCCAGTAGCATCACTGGACCAACTGGTCTAGTCTTTATACACAGGGGCGGCTATATGCAGCCGATGAACCTGCCCGATCTTCCCACGCGCGAGCGTCTGATCACCACCGCCGCCCGGCTGTTCCGCCGCAACGGCTATCATGCGACCGGGCTGGCGGAACTGCTGACAGCGGCGCAGGTGCCCAAAGGCTCGCTCTATCACCACTTTCCGGCGGGCAAGTCCGACCTTGCGATGGCGGCGGCGGATTGGACGGCGGCGCAGTTCATGCGGATCATGGATGATGCCTTCGTGCCCGCGCCCGACTTTCAACAGGGGGCGACCACCCTGTGCCACAAGCTGGCGAAACTGTTTGATCTGCTTGAGGCCGCGGATGCCTGCCCGATTTCCGCGCTGCTGTTCGACGGCCCGGAAGGGGAGCCGTTCCGCACCCATGCCGATGTCACATTCCGCCGCCTGACCGGGCATCTGGCGGCGCATGGGGCGCGGCTGGGATTGGGGCCGCAGGCGGCGGCGGATCAGGCGGAGCTTTTGGTGATGGCGATCCAGGGGGCCTGGACCATTGCGCGCGCAAGGCGGTCGTCGGACCTTTTGCGCGCCTTGCCGGCGCGGTTGTTTCTGCGCTAAATCGCCGTGCCAGCACGCGCCATTACGGCAGAATCTTCCCCGGATTCATGCGGTTATCGGGGTCGAGTGCCACCTTGATCTGGCGCATGACGGCCAGTGCCACGGGGTCTTTCTGCCGTGCCATCGACGCCTTCTTGGACAGGCCCACGCCGTGTTCGGCTGAAAAGCTGCCGCCCAGATCGCGCACGATATCTTCGATCTTGTTTGTCACCCGGTCGGCCAGTGCGGCATCGTCCTGCGTTGGAAAGACCGTGAAATGGATATTGCCATCGCCCAGATGCGCCACGGCAAACGTTTCTGCACCCGCATTCAGGGCGGGCAGGGCCGCGTGGATGCGGGCGAGGAACGTGGCGATACCGTCCAGCGGCAGCGCGATATCGGTGTCGATCGCAGGCTTGCGGGCATAGGTGATTTCCGCCGCCAGTTCCCGCCTTTCCCACATCGCGCGGCGCTGGCCTTCGGTCTGGGCAATCTCGGCATCCAGCAGCGTGCCATCGGCAAGGAGCGGGGCCAGCGTATCTTCCAGCAGGGCGGTCAGCGCGTTACGGCCATCGGGGCCGGGGGTCACATCGCGGGGGGCGGTGGCCCCCAGTTCGACAAGGATGGTCACAGGCGGGGCCGGATCAAAGGCCTGCCGCACATCCGGGCGCGCCTCGGCCAGACGGCGCATATAGGTGTCGGGCATGTATTCGAACGCCTCCACCAGCCCGCCGCTGGCATCGCGCAGGGTGTTGAGCAGGGCAAGCGCGGCCTCGACCGATGGCATGGCAAGGGTTGCCGTGGCATGGGCGCGGGGGGCGGGCACCAGTTTCATCACCGCCGCCGTGATAATGCCCAGCGTGCCTTCGGCACCGATGAAGAGATCGCGCAGATCGTAGCCGGAATTGTCTTTGTGCAGCTGCGTCATCAGGCTGAGGATGCGCCCATCGGCCAGTACGACCTCCAGCCCCAGGCACAAGGCACGGGTCGATCCATAGCGCAGCACGTTCGATCCGCCCGCATTGGTGGACAGCACGCCACCGATCATCGCCGATCCGCGCGCGCCGAACCACAGCGGAAAGTACAGGCCCTGTTCCTCCGCTGCATCATGCAGCCGCGACAGCACCACCCCCGCCTCGACCACCGCCACGCGGGCATCCGCCCTGATCTCGCGGATGCGGTTCAGGCGTTCGACGCTGATCATCAGGCCGCCGTCCGTCATGGCCCCGCCCACGATGCCTGTCAGGCCTGCGACGGGCACGACTGCCACGCCATGTGCGGCAGCCGCGCGCAGGCAGGCCGCAACCTCATCCGTGGTGCCGGGGCGGGCGACCGCCAGGGGGCGGGCGGTGAACTTGCCTGTCCAGTCATGGCTGTGGCGCGCCGTCTCGTCACCCGTCAGCACATGGGCCGCGCCCAGCAAGGCGGTCAGATCGGCGATCAGTGACATGGTATCCTCCCTCTGCCGCTGCAGGATCATGCGTTTTGCCGCCGGATGCCAGAGGGAAGAATTGACATCGCCTGCCGTTCGCCGACACTTGGTGCGTCGCAGGGGAGAACCGCCATGTTCCGCAGAATGATCCTTGCTGCCGCCCTGATCCCCAGCCTTGCGCTGGGCCAGGATCTGCCCGCCCCGCCGCCCGGCACCTATCACATCGACCGGGGCCATGCGCGGCTGCTGTTTTCGGTCAGCCATCTGGGGCTGTCGGATTACACCGCCCTTTTCACGGATTACGAGGCGACGCTGACCTTCAATCCCGATGATCCCGCCGCAATGACGCTGATGGTGGTGATCGAGGCCGCGTCGGTCGAGACGCACTATCCGGACCCGGGCCTTGATTTCAACGCAACCGTTGCGGGACCGGAGTTTCTGGATGCGGCGCAGTTTCCGCAGATCACGTTCACCAGCACCAAGGTCGCCGTCACGGATGGCGAGACGGCGGATGTGACGGGCGATCTGACGCTGCACGGGGTGACGAAACCCGTGACGCTGCAGGTCACGTATAATGGCGGCTATGGCGCGAATGAATTCGATCCGGGCGGTGCGCGCATCGGATTTTCGGCCACGGGGCAGATTTTGCGGTCGGACTTCGGCATGGGTTACGGTGTCCCGGCACCGGGCACTGATTTCGGCGTGGGCGATGCCGTGACGATCATCATCGAGGCTGAGTTCAGTGAAAAGAAGCCTGCGTTCTGATCGGCGGCCAGGTCCGCAGAAATACATGATATGGTAGAAACAGAGGGTTAACTAACCTTTTGCATCATGCTATAGACAGCCAAAGACAATAAAAAAATGCCGAGGAGCAGCCCTATGTCCATCAGAACGATCACGGTCGTCGCATGCGCTTTTTGCTTGCCGACCCTTGCCGCCGCATTCGATGTCACGGGGGGCGATGTCAGCATCGGGCATTCGGTCTTTGTCGATGACACAGATGTCGCGCGCAGCAGTCTCGAAGGGTCGGTCGAGCTGGGCTTTGGCCGCAGCTTCGGGCTGCAGGTCGACGCAGGGATAAATCACTTCAATTTCGTGGGTGAAAACACCACGACGGTGACGGTGCACGGGATTTACCGTCTGGGGGATTCCACCTCTGCGGGCCTGTTCATTGGCGCGGACGAAGTTGAAAACGAAAGTCTTTCTTTCATCGGTGCCGAGGTCGGGCATGAATTCGGGCGGGCCGGCATCGAGGGGTATTTTGCCGTCAGCGATGAGGCGGACTCTTTGGGGGACGCCATCGGCGTGAGCGGCAAGTTTCAGGCGACCGACACCATTGAGGTCGGCGCGTCACTGGACCGGCTGGATCTGGGTGGTGGCGATGACCTGACGCGCTTTGGCCTGCGCGGTGATCTGGCCGTGGGCGAACAGACCGGGCTTTTTGCCGAGGTGGGCTCGCTCAACCTCGATTCCGGCGGCGCCTCGGACAGCGAGGCCTTTGTCGGCGTGGGGGCCACATTCTCGTTCGGCGCAAATCAGGGGGCGACGTTCGACCGGCGCGGATTGTCGCGGCTTTTGCCGGGACTGTAAACTAACCGCCCCGCACCGTATCGATCATCAGTTGCACATGATCCGGGTTCGCATCCGGTGTGATGCCGTGGCCAAGGTTGAAGATATGCGGGCCGCCCCGGAACGCCTGCACCACATGGCGGGTGGCTGCAATCAGCGCGGCCCCGCCCGTGACCATGTGTTCGGGCGCCAGATTGCCCTGAACGCAGCCATCCTTCTGCACATGTGCCGCCGCCCATTCCGGGCTGACGGAATTGTCGATGGCCACGCAATCGGCCCCAGTGGCCTTAGCAAAGCCGACATAGCCATCCCCGGCCTCGCGCGGGAAGGCGATGATCGGCAGGCCCGGATGGCGGGCCTTGAGGGCCGCGATGATCGTGGCGGCGGGCTTTATCGCGAAATCAGTGAAATCCTGGCCTTTCAGGGATCCGGCCCAGCTATCGAACAGCTTTACCACCTCGGCCCCGGCCTGCACCTGCATCGACAGGTATTCCACCGTGGCCTCTGTGATCCGGGCGATCAGTGCGGAAAACGCCGCGCGATCCGTGGCTTTCATCGCATGCGCCGGGGCCTGATCCGGCGTGCCGCGTCCCGCGATCATATAGGTGGCGACCGTCCAGGGTGCGCCCGCAAACCCGATCAGCGTGGTGTCGCCTGGCAGCGCGCGTGACAGGATGCGCACGGTTTCATAGATCGGCGCAAGTGTGTCGTGGATCGCATCCACGGGCCGCAATGCCGCCACCCCCGCCATGTCGGTGATCCTCGACAGGCGCGGGCCTTCACCGGTTTCGAACCACAGGTCCGCCCCTAAGGCCTGCGGCAGCAGCAGGATATCGGCAAACAGGATCGCCGCATCAAAGCCGTAGCGGCGGATCGGCTGCAGCGTCACTTCCGCCGCAAGATCAGGGTTGTAGCACAGCTTCAGGAAATCCCCCGCCTCGGCCCGTGTCGCGCGGTATTCCGGCAGATAGCGCCCCGCCTGCCGCATCATCCAGATGGGGGGTGTGGGCAGGGTTTCCCCGGCCAGTGCGCGCAATATGGTTTTGGTCATCGGTTTCTCCCGTCGCCCGTTTCGTCCCTTGGCGCAGGGGGGCTTGTCAATAGACGTTGTCAGCTTTGCCTGACATGGCTATGCCTGTGAGCCATGACCGTGATGCTTCCCAGCCCCGCCCAACCCTTGCGTATCGGCACCCGTGGATCGCCCCTTGCCCTGTGGCAGGCGCATGAGGTGCGGCGCTGCCTGATGGCAGCGTTTGCCCTGCCCGAAGACGCCTTTGCGATCTGCGTCATCAAGGTGATGGGGGACCAGATTCAGGACCGCGCGCTGAAGGATATCGGCGGCAAGGGGTTGTTCACGCGCGAGATCGAAGAGGCGCTGCTGGCGGATGAGATCGACATCGCCGTTCATTCGATGAAGGACATGCCGACGGTGCAACCCGCAGGTCTGATCCTTGACTGCTATCTGCCGCGTGAGGATGTGCGGGATGCCTTTGTCTCGCCCGGCGTGGCGTCGCTGGCCGATCTGCCGCAGGGGGCTGTGGTGGGGTCCTCGTCGTTGCGCAGACGGGCGCAACTCAGCTTACGCAGGCCCGATCTGCAGCTGGTGGAATTTCGCGGCAACGTCCAGACCCGGATGAAAAAGCTGCAGGATGGCGTGGCGGTGGCGACGTTCCTTGCGATGGCGGGGCTGAACCGGCTGGGCCTGACGCATATGGCGCGCGGCCCGGTGGCGGTGACAGAGATGCTGCCCGCCGTGGCGCAGGGGGCCATCGGGGTGGAGCGGCGGCTGGATGACGCCCGCGTGGCTGCATTGCTGGACGCCGTCCACGATGGGCCGACGGGGGTGCGGCTGGCGGCGGAGCGCAGTTTCCTGGCCACGCTGGACGGATCATGCGAGACGCCGATTGCGGGCCTCGCCGTGATCGAAGGTGAACGGATCTGGCTGCGGGGCGAGATTCTGCGCCCCGACGGGTCAGAGGCGATTGAGGGTGAGGCGCGGGGGTCCGTGGGCGATGCGGCCGCCTTGGGCGATGATCTGGCGCGACGGTTGCTGGGGCAGGCACCGAAGGGATTTTTCGCGTGGCACTGAACTTGCCAATCAAATGCGGCTGACTTATATGCAACGTCGAGAGGTTGGCGCGGGCAGGCGCCTCGCCAACCCGGTCAGGTCCGGAAGGAAGCAGCCGCAACGAGACCCGCTTGGGTCGTGTTCAGCCTCTCACCGCATCGCATGGCGATGATGCCCCCCCTCGCAGAACTGGGATGGTCCAGCTGGTTTGCCAGCCAGATCGGCGATGATGAGGGCGACCTGATCCCGCTGCGCGTCACGGAAGTCCACCGCACGCGGATGGCGGCCCTGGGGGCGGAGGGCCCGGTCGATATCGTGGCGCCGCATCAGAATGCCGCTGATTTCGCCGTGGGCGACTGGGTGCTGGTGAATGCCGCGATGACGGTGCAGCGGCTGCTGGACCGCACATCGGTGCTGGACCGGCTGACGGCGGCGCGCGATGGGACGGGGGCCGCCACGCAGCTGATTGCGGCGAATGTCGATACGCTGTTCATCACCACATCCTGCAATGCCGATTTCAATGTGGCGCGGCTGGAGCGGTATCTGGCGCTGGCGGCGGGGGCGGGCTGTGTGCCGGTGGTGATCCTGACCAAGGCTGACGGGACGGACGATCCGGAGGATTACCGCCAGCAGGCGCTGGCCCTGCAGCGCGGGCTTGCGGTGGTGACGCTGGATGCGCGCAGCCCGGATGTGGCGGTGGATCTCGCCCCCTGGTGCAGGCCGGGGCAGACGGTGGCGCTGGTGGGATCATCGGGGGTGGGCAAATCGACGCTGACGCAGACCCTGACGGGTGAGGTGGCCGAGACGGGCGAGATCCGCGAGGCGGACGGGCGCGGGCGGCACACGACGCGGTTCCGGGCACTGCGGCCGCTGCTGTCGGGCGGATGGATCATCGACACGCCGGGGATGCGGGCCTTGCAGCCAAGCGCGCCGGAAGGGATCGATATCGTCTTTGACGAGATCACGGAACTGGTCAGCCAGTGCAAATTCCGCGACTGCGAACATCTGAGTGAACCGGGCTGTGCGGTACAGGCGGCGATTGCGGCGGGGCAGCTGGATGCAGATCGCCTGACGCGCTGGCGCAAGCTGAAACGCGAGGACCGGGCATCATCGGCGGCCCGCGCGCAGGCGCATCAACGGCGGTTCGGGGGTGGCGGGACGGGGAAAAAGAAGCGGCGATAGGGGAAAATTGACGGCTGTCAATTTCTAGGATTAGTGATTTATAACAGATGGATAGGTTTTTAGAATCGGGTCATTTTAAGACTTTTGAAAGGATTTGAGGTTGCGGGTGGGGATGGTGTTTGGGAAGGTTGATCTGAGTCCGTTACAGACCTTCCCTTGTCCTGACGGAGGGCCGCGCCCTCCCTCGGGTGGGCGCACCAACGGTTGATGGAAGCGCTTTATGGTGCCGTTCTCCTGACGCCTGTTCGGGTGTGTGGCGGTGGAGTGCGCCCTCCCGTGCGGGAGGGAGGGCGCGGCCCGGCGCGCTGCGCGCTTGATTCCGGGCCAAGAAGGGCAGAGCGAAAGACCGCCCCGTCCCGCGCAGCCGTCTTTCACCATCCCC
>JAAFHS010000508.1 GCA_013298485.1 Rhodobacterales bacterium | reverse complement strand
AGCGCCAGCGTGACAGTGTAGTTGTTGGTATCAAAATGCCAGGGAAACCCATTCCCCTCCCACGCGGCATTCACGATCACGTCGGCCAACGGGTCGGCATAGCGAAAGAAACGGTCCTCGGGTTCCAGCAGACATTCGCGGATGAACGTATCGAACCCGTCGCTGTCGACGACGGTGCGCAAAGCGCCATCTGACTGAAAGTTATCTGCGGGGATGAACGCGTTCGATCTGTCAAAGAACCGGCGTCTGGGATCGGTCTCTGGCAGGCCCGGGTCGTCCGTCGTGAAATAGGCGTTGGTGCGCGAATAGCTGCGGTGGCCTTTGTCGGCAACGCCGCCAGCCTCGGACACCGCAGCGGCGATCCCTGCCGGTGTCAGGAAGCCCTTGAGGACGGCACATCCCCGCGCGTCAAGCTCAGCGCGCACCCGGGTCAGGATGGCATCACGCGCAGGTCCGGGCGTCGCAATCGGATAGGTTTCAAGGTTGATCAGGTCACTGGCCGCAAGGTGCATTGGATCGCCCACGATTGAGATGCAGAAACCCCACTACAGTCTCTTGGCAAGCGCCACTCTACCGGGATCACGACATTCCGGGTCGTTTTCGGGGGAAGTCGGGACAATGGTCACTGGCGAGGCGGGCAGCAACGCCCGCGCCGTCCCTGTGGTTTCAACGGGTCATTGATGACACAGGGCCGCGCCTGGCCGCTGGGTGGGCGCAATCCGACAGTTCTCGGGCGGGATGGGGTTTGATCGAACCAAACTGTACCCTGTTTGGCTGCAGTGCCTTTGAAACCGTCTGATGGAACGTCCAGTGGACGTTCCATCGGTTTCATTGCCCATAAGGCTGAAAGCCGTTGGGCAAGGGGTGGGGGGCAGCAGACAATTCTCTCCAATCTGCCCGCGACTGCCTGGGCTGGCGCGACTTCGCGCCTGCCAAGGGGCAGGCAGGCGCGGGCAGATTTGTCGCGGGACAAATCTGCCAAGAAAGGTACAGCCTCGGTTCTGCAAAACCCCATCCCGTCCTAAGCGGTTTATGATTCAACCCCTCCCACCGACATTCTGCTGGTGACGTTGCAACCGCGCCAGCCCATGGGGGGGTGATGCGCGATCAGAAATCCCCCAGTGGGGGATTTCCGCGAAGAACGCCCGGCCCGTGGCCGGGCCGGGAGGCGGGCGCGGCCCGGCGGCGCAAGTGCGCCTTTTTGCCGGGCAAGAGAAAGAAGAGGGTGATCGTCCATGCCACCCCGCACAGCGGGTCTTTGCCGCCCCTTACCCGCAAATCCCCTGCAGCGCCGCCCATTCTGCATCCGACATCACAGGCGTCACCACCCCCTGATCTGCCGCGCGGGCGGCGGCGGCGCGGCCTGTCGTGGTCGGGTGGGTGGACAGGTATTCCGGAAGTTCCATCCCCTCCACCTCGATCCGGTCAAAGAACGCGGCCAGCCCTGCGGTGCCGATGCCGGTATCGGTTAGCAGGCGGTGCGCAAACGCGTCAGCTGCCGCCTCGGCCTCGCGCGTGTAGGCCGCACTCAGCATCTGGTCGCCGACGATGGCAATCAGGGTGCCGCCTGTCGCATCACCCAGTACCAGCGAGAGGATCCCCGCCGATCCTGCGGCGCGGAAGGCCAGCCGCGTGGGGTCGCGCGCCTCCACATGGCCGATTTCGTGGGCCAGCACGCCGGCCACTTCGGCGGGCGTGCTCGCATCATCCAGCAAGCCCCGCAGGATCACGATCTGCCCCCCGGGCGCGGCAAAGGCATTGACCATCGGCGTATCCAGCACCCGCAGGGTCAGATCGTAGCGCAGCCCCTGCCCCGCTGTCAGGCGCTGGCGCATCACCTCGAGTGCGGCAAGCCCTGCGGGGGCGTTGCAGGCAGCGGCGGGGCTGCCATCCCCCAGCAGACTTTCCATTTGCGCCATGACCAGCTGGCCAAAGGCCACCTCGCGTTCAATCGGCATGCGGCTGGCCAGCTCGTCCGCGATGCGCGGCAGGAACACGAACAGGATCAGCGCGACGGCAGCAGCGGCCCCGCCGACGTAAAGGGCGACCTTCCCCCATGTGCCGCGCCGCAGATCGCGGCGGGTCAGTGTGGGCAGGCTGCGCAGCCAGTTGGCGAAGCTGCTGTCATTTATGATCAGGCGGGCGGGATCGCGCGGGGCCTCATCATCCGTATCGGCCTGCAGGGTGATGGTGAGCGGGCCGTGGCGCGCCTTGTGCCCGTCAAGCGCGCGTATCCTGGCCAGCGGCCAGATGAACGGCTTGCCCGGGGGGGCCACGGGCGTGATGCCAAGGTATTCGCCATAAGCCTTGATCTGCACATCATGGCGCACGGCAGTCTGCCCGTCGAAATAGGTGCCGGAAACGGGCTGATCCGGGTGCGGTGTCACGTCAGATCGCCCCGCCCCAATCCAGCGCATCGGCAAAACCTTCGGCATCGGCACCCTTGTCGGCCACGCGCTGGCGGATCGCGGCAAAGGCATCCATGTTCAGGACGCGGGTTTCCGAGATGACATGCATGATGATGGGTTCGGTGATGAACGTCAGCGACAGGGCACCGGCAAAGATGAGCGTGCCAAGGTAAAGCACGCCACCGACAACGGCGCCAACCTGGGGGCTGGCACCCTTGATCAAGCCCAGAACTACAGCAGAC
>JAAFHS010000507.1:1863-2654 GCA_013298485.1 Rhodobacterales bacterium | reverse complement strand
GCCCAGTTCCACGTTCGTCCCTTCCAGCCGCACCACCAGCGGCACTTTCAGGCCGACTTCCTTCACCGCCGCAATGATGCCTTCCGCGATGATGTCGCAGCGCATGATGCCGCCGAAGATGTTCACGAGGATACCCTTCACCTGCGGGTCTGACGTGATGATCTTGAACGCTTCCGTGACCTTTTCCTTGGTCGCCCCGCCCCCCACATCCAGGAAATTCGCAGGCTCCGCCCCGTAAAGCTTGATGATGTCCATCGTGGCCATCGCCAACCCTGCGCCATTCACCATGCAGCCGATTTCACCGTCGAGCGCGATGTAGTTCAGATCGAACTTCGATGCGGCCAGTTCCTTGGGGTCTTCTTCCGTCTCATCGCGCAGCGCCGCGATATCGGGCTGGCGGTACATCGCGTTGCCGTCAAAGCCCATCTTGGCATCCAGGCATTTCAGGTTGCCGTCTTTCAGCACGACCAGGGGGTTGATCTCGATCATCTCCATGTCGCGCTCGATGAACATGCGGAACAGGGTGCGCGTCAGGGCCACGCATTGCTTGACCTGATTGCCCTCCAGCCCCAGGGCAAAGGCAACGCGGCGGCCATGGAAATCGGAAAAACCCGAGGCCGGATCGACATCGAAGGTCAGGATTTTCTCGGGCGTGTCATGGGCCACATCCTCGATGCTCATCCCGCCTTCGGTAGAGGCGACGAATGAGATGCGGCTGGTCTGACGGTCGATCAGGACGGCGAGGTACAGCTCGCGTGCAATATCGCTGCCGTCTTCGATGTAGATGCGGT
>JAAFHS010000507.1:0-1853 GCA_013298485.1 Rhodobacterales bacterium | reverse complement strand
GGCCCAGCATCTGGCGCGCAAATTCCGCCGCCTCACCCACCGAGCGCGCCAGCCGCACGCCGCCTTTTTCACCCGCCTCGGGTTCCTTGAAACGGCCCTTGCCGCGCCCACCGGCGTGAATTTGCGATTTCACCACCCAGAGCGGGCCGTCAAGCTCGCCTGCGGCGGCCTTCGCCTCCTCGGCCCGGGTCACGACGCGGCCATCGGACACGGGGATGCCATAGCTGCGCAAAAGACCCTTGGCCTGATATTCGTGGATGTTCATCGGTTGGCCCCGTGCAAGGATGATTTGGTGTGTGATGGCACATCGGTTCGGGGTTGCAAAATGCCAAGTCGTGAAAATGCGGGGATGTGAAACAGAAAGCGGCTTTTGTGATCACACGATAAAATGCTGTGATCACGAATATTCACCAGAACCTGCGAGTCAGCCCTGAAAGGCCGTGAATCTGCGCAAAACTCCATTGGCATCCGGTCGACCCGGACGCGGCAATGTGATTGGGCAGGGGCGGGATCGGCCCCTAGACTGCAACAAAGGATATTAACGGAGAATGACGATGCGGATCGCCCCCCTGTTTGCGATGCTGGCACTGGCCCCGACGGTGGCGCTGGCCGAGGCGGTGACCTTTCAGGCCGCCGATGGCGTGACGGTGCATGGTGATTACCGGGGCGACGGGGCAGGCCCGATGATCGTGCTGTTTCATCAGGCCGGATCGAACCTGCACGAATATGATCCGATCGCACCCGAGCTGAATGCGGCGGGGTTCGATACGCTGGCCGTGGATCAGCGGTCCGGCGGGCAGGCTTATGGCGCGGTCAATCAGACGGCAAAGGCGGCGGGCGGCGATTATCTGGCGGCCTATGCCGATCTTGAGGCGGCACTGGCCTGGGCCAGCGCCAAACAGGGCGGGGCGATTGTGTGGGGGTCCAGCTATTCGGCGGCGCTGGTGTTTCGCCTTGCGGCGGATCATCCGGGTGATGTGCGCGCGGTGCTGTCATTCTCGCCGGGTGAGTATTTCGGCGATGGGCATTTCGTGCGTGATGCGGCGGCAGGGGTGACGCAGCCGGTTTTCGTGTCATCAGCCAGCGACGCGGGCGAGATTTCGGCGGCACAGGCGATTGCTGCGGCGGTTGCGGGGCCTGTGACCCAGCTGGCCCCGCAGCGCGCGACACATGGATCAAGCGCGCTGCGCAGCGATCAGAACCCCGATGGCGCTGCCGAGGTCTGGGCGTCGGTCAACACGTTTCTGGCCCCGCTGCGGTGACTGAAAAGGCGGCGGGGGGTGCCCCACCCGCGGCCTTCATGCCTTGCGCCCCGGATCAGGCGAGCGTCGGATCAATCGCGATGCAGGCGGCGACCAGACCCTTCACGGCATCCACGGATTTATCGAACATCGCCTGTTCAGCCTTGTTCATCTTGATATCGACGATACGTTCCACGCCGTTGGCACCGATCACGGTCGGCACGCCGACATACATGCCTTTCAGGCCGTAAGCGCCGTCGACATAGGCCGCACAGGGCAGGACGCGTTTCTGGTCTTTCAGAAAAGCCTCGGCCATTTCAATCGCCGCTGTCGCGGGCGCGTAAAAGGCCGATCCGGTTTTCAGAAGACCGACGATTTCGGCCCCGCCATCGCGGGTACGCTGCACGATGGCATCCAGTTTTTCCTGGCTTGTCCAGCCCATGGCCACCAGGTCCGGCAACGGCACGCCCGCCACAGTGGAATAGCGCACCAGGGGCACCATCGTATCGCCGTGCCCGCCCAGCACAAAGGCCGTGACATCACGCATCGACACGCCGAATTCAAGGGACAGGAAATGGCGGAACCGCGCCGAATCCAGCACGCCCGCCATGC
>JAAFHS010000506.1 GCA_013298485.1 Rhodobacterales bacterium | reverse complement strand
ATCCGCCCCCTGTTCTGCCGCGGCATCGGCCCCTTCCGCTGGGTGGCCCTGTCCGGCGATCCTGAGGATATCTACAAAACCGACGCCGCGATGAAGCGTCTCTTCCCCGACAACACCCATCTCCACACCTGGCTCGACATGGCCCAAGACCGCATCGCCTTCCAAGGCCTGCCCGCCCGCATCTGCTGGATCGGCCTTGGCGACCGCCACCGCGCAGGGCTGATGTTCAACGAGATGGTCGCATCAGGCGAACTCAAGGCCCCCATCGTCATCGGGCGTGATCACCTCGATTCGGGCTCCGTCGCCTCCCCCAACCGCGAGACGGAAAGCATGAAAGACGGCTCCGATGCCGTCTCCGACTGGCCCTTGCTCAACGCCCTTCTCAACACCGCCTCCGGCGCCACATGGGTCAGCCTGCATCACGGCGGCGGCGTCGGCATGGGCTATTCACAGCATTCCGGCATGGTCATCGTCGCAGACGGCACCCCCGATGCCGCCCGCCGCCTGAACAACGTGCTCTGGAACGACCCTGCCACAGGTGTGATGCGCCACGCCGATGCAGGTTACGACATCGCCAAAGATTGCGCCACAGAACACGGCCTGCACCTGCCCGGCATCCTGCCCGGCTGACATTTTCTGTCCACAACTATCCCGGGGGTCCGGGGGGCTGGCCCCCGGTCCCAACGCCCCAGAAAGAACCACGCCCATGCATTACGCCCCTGGCACCGACCCCTGCCCCCTGCCTTTCAACCCGTTCAAATCCTGCACCGTCCCCCGCCCCATCGGCTGGCTGTCGACGATCTCGAAAGACGGCAAAGCCAACCTCGCCCCCTACAGCCAGTGGCAGAACCTGTCCTTCGATCCCCCCATGGTCATGTTTGCCGCCAATCCCTATGCCGATGGCCGCCGCAAGCACACCGTCATCAATGCCGAAGACACCGGCTGGTTCGTCTGGAACATGGCGACCTTCGCCCTGCGCGAGGCCGTCAGCATCTCCGCCATGGAATGGCCCGAGGGCGTGGATGAATTCGACAAGGCGGGCGTCACCAAAACCCCCTGCATCGACGCCCCCGGCCCCCGCGTGGGGCAATCGCCTGCGCATTTCGAATGCAGATACCTCTCCACCACCCGCCTGCGCGGCAATTCACCCCATGGCGGCGTTGATGTGGTGTTCGGGCAGGTCATGCGCATCCATGTGAACGATGCCGTGATCCGCCCCGACGGCAAGCTCGACATCCCCGCCATCCGCCCCCTCGCCCGGATGGGATACTACGACTACACCAGCATCACCGAGACGTTTGAGATGGCCATCCCCGAGGCCACCGGTGTCGCCGCCGCCGGATTGGAGGGGCGGACGTAAAGCGACCGCCTTCGCCCATCCGGCGCCTCCCTCCCCCCCGTGGGGGAGGGCCGGGGTGGGGGGGGCCTTACGCCCCCCAATCCGGATAAACCGGATTGCTCCACGCGCGTTTGCCCGCCGCATCAATCACCGTCACCCGCAGATAGGGGCTGCCCTCGAACCGCCCCTTGATCGGCACGGCTCCTGTGGTCATCGCATGCCCATGCACCGCCTTTGCCGCCATCCCGTGGCCCTGCACGATCACGCTGACCACGGCGGAACATTCCACCTCCACCCGGTCCGCAAACACCCGCACATCGCGCAATTCCGGCCCCTGGCTTGCATAGAAATCCCCCGCCTTCAGGGCCGCCAGCAGCGCCTCGGGCGTGTTTTCCATCGCCTTCACCATCACCCAGCCGCCGAAATGATCCGGTTCCGAAAAATGCGCATCATCCGTCGCAATCAGCGTCAGCTTCCGCCCCGCCTGCAGCAGCTGATCCGCAATGGCCGTGCCATCCGCCCGGTCGCAACCCGCAAAACAGCCGTGGTTGTAAATCTCTACCGCATGCGCCGCCGTGATCGATGCCGCATCCGCCACCGTCAGGCCTGACCATTGCGGATGCGCCACCGCCACGAACGCCCCCGCCGCCACCGCCCGCGCAGCCAGCGCGGGCCCCGTTTCCTGCCCCGGCACGGGCCGCCATGCGGGCGTATGGGAGGGTGCGAAATCAGGCGGCAGTCCCACCGCCAGAATATGCCACATCTCGCCGTTTTCCTGCGCCCCCGAATGCAGTTCCGCCCCCAGGATGGTCGTGAAACCGTCCCCCCGATACGGCACCGTATCCACGATCGGATAGCCGTAGTCCCCGATGAAATGATCCGTCAGCGCCAGAAAATCATACCCCTCCGCCCAGTACCGCCTGCAGACCTCCGCAGGGTCCAGCACCCCGTCCGACCGCGTCGAATGCGTGTGGATATTGCCGCGCCAGAATCGCCCGGGGGCGGTGAATGCCGAAAGCGTCTTCATCATCTTCCTTTCACAGCCAGTTCTTCCAGCGGAAGAACAGATAAGTCAGCACAGCCGAGGCCAGCATCCCGGCCAGCGCTGCCGGATACCCCCACCAGACATCCAGTTCGGGCATCCCCTTGAAATTCATCCCATACAGCGACGCAATCAGCGTCGGCGGCAAAAACAGCACCGCCACCACCGAAACGATCCGCACGGTGGAGCTTTGCACCAGATTGATCATCCCCAGCGTCGCATCCGATGCCAGCGCCACCCGGTTTGACAGGAAATCACCATGCACCTCCAGTGA
>JAAFHS010000505.1 GCA_013298485.1 Rhodobacterales bacterium | reverse complement strand
GGGCGATCCTGAAACGCAGCCGGGCCGCGGTGCGCCCCCAGGGGCGGCTGGAGGTGGGGGCGGTGATGGTGGACGTGGCCCGGCATCTGTGCGCGGTGGCGGGCGAGGCGGTGGACCTGACGCCGACGGAGATGCAGTTTCTGGCGCGCCTGATGCAGCATCCGGAGCATATCGTCAGCCGGGCACAGCTGTGCGATGCGGTCTGGGGGCCACGCTCGGCGATCTCGGACCGCACGATCGACAGCCATCTGCGCAACCTGCGGCGCAAGCTGGGGGCGGCGGGCTGCGGCGATGCGGTAGAGACGGTGCATGGCGTGGGGGTCAGGATGGGCGCATGCGGGGCGGGATAGGGCGGAAATGGCGGCCACCCCTGCTGCTGGTGCTGGGGGGCACGCTGGGGGCGGTGTTGGCGCTGCCGCTGGCGGGGTTGCTGGCGCTGCGGGTGATGAACCCTGTATTCGGGTTCCGGCATTCGGCGCTGATGATCGGGGGTGTGATCCTGATTGCGACGGCCATTCTGGGCTATCTTTTGTGGCGGCTGTTGCTGCGCCCGGTACGGGCACTGGCGGCACATGCGCATGGGGTGCGGACGGGGGCGGCGGTGCGGCCGCCCGAGCATTACGGGACATCTGAACTGGGTGATCTGGGGCAGGCGGTGCTGGACATGGCGGCAACGCTGCAGAACCGCGAGACGGCGATCCGGACCTTTGCGGATCATGTGACGCATGAGATGAAGACGCCACTGACAGCGATCCGGGGGGCGGCGGAAATGCTGGAGGTATCGGCGCAGGACAGGCCGCTGGTGGAAGCGATCATGGCAGCAACGGCGCGGATGGAGGTGCAGCTGGGTGCCCTGCAGCGCAGTGCGGCGGCGCGGGAGCCGGGGTATCACGGGGTGACAACGCTTGCGCAGGTGGTGCCGCCGTTGCAAGCGGCATTCGCGCCCTTGCAGATTGTGATGCGGGGGGAGGCGCTGGCCCTGCCGCTGGCCGCCGGGGGCTTGGAGATCTTGCTGCGGCAGTTGTTGCAGAATGCAGGCGCGCATGGGGCGGGGGTGGTGACGCTGACGGCGACGCCGGGGCACCTGCGGGTGGAGGATGACGGGCGGGGCATATCGGCAGGCAACCGCGACCGGATTTTCGATCCGTTCTTCACGACGCGGCGCGAGGACGGCGGGACGGGCATGGGCCTTGCCATCGTGCGCAACGTGCTGGCGGCGCATGGGGGGACGATCGACCTCGTGCCCGGTGGCGCGGGCGCGGCCTTTGCGATCCGCTTTGCGGCGTGAGGTCTGCGCTCAAACTGCTAGTACCGGTCCCGTTGCTGGGCGTTGACAGCGCGTCCCAGATGCCGGACGCATGGCCGTGACGGGGGTATGCATGGGCCAATGGGAATTCTGGATCGACCGGGGGGGCACGTTCACCGATGTGGTGGCGCGCGCGCCGGACGGGGCGGTGCAGACGCGCAAGCTGTTGTCGGAAAATCCGGAACGGTACCCGGATGCGGCCGTGCAGGGCATCCGGGAGTGTCTGGGTCTGGTCGAGGGTGAGCCGATCCCGGCGGGGGCCATTGCGGCGGTAAAGATGGGCACGACGGTTGCCACGAATGCGCTGCTGGAGCGGAAAGGCGAGGCGGTGCTGCTGCTGATCACGCAAGGGTTTCGCGATCTTTTGCGCATCGGCACGCAGGCGCGGCCTGCATTGTTCGATCTGCAGATCCGGCGGCCTGATCTGCTGTACGCGCAGGTGGCCGAAGTGCTGGGGCGGCTGGATGCGGACGGGGGTGAGGTGACGCCACTGGACGAGGGCACGGCACGGGCCGCCCTGACGGGGGCCTTGTCGCGCGGCATCCGCAGCGTGGCCATTGCGTTTCTGCACGGGCATGTGAACGCGGACCACGAGGCGCGGGTAGCGGCGATTGCGGTCGAGATGGGGTTTGCGCAGGTGTCGGTCAGCCACCGGGTCAGCCGTCTGGCGAAACTGGTCGCGCGCGGGGATACGACGGTGGTCGATGCGTATCTGTCACCCATCCTGCGGCGCTATGTGCGCCAGGTCGAGGGTGCCTTGGACATGGGCCACGCGACGGACCGCTTGCTGTTCATGCAGTCGAATGGCGGGCTGACGGCGGCAGACCGGTTCATGGGCAAGGATGCGATCCTGTCAGGGCCAGCGGGGGGCATTGTGGGGATGGTGCGCACCGGCGAGGCTGCAGGGTTCACCCGTCTGATCGGGTTCGACATGGGGGGCACATCGACGGATGTGAGCCACTATGCGGGCAGCTTTGAACGCTCGTTCGAGACGGAAGTGGCCGGTGTGCGGATGCGCGCGCCGATAATGGATATTCACACGGTGGCGGCGGGGGGTGGGTCGATCTGCACGTTTCGCGACGGGCGGTTTCAGGTCGGGCCGGAAAGTGCCGGGGCCGATCCGGGGCCTGTCAGCTATCGCCGGGGCGGGCCGCTGACGATCACGGACTGCAATGTGATGCTGGGGCGGCTGAATCCTGCGCATTTTCCCAGCGTGTTCGGGCCGGGTGGTGATCTGCCCTTGGATGCAGATGCCGTGCGCGCGGCGTTCCTGCGGCTGGGGGCCGAGGTGGCGGCCACGGGCCAGCCTGCGCTATCGCCCGAGGCGCTGGCCGAAGGGTTCTTGCGCATCG
>JAAFHS010000511.1:2229-2618 GCA_013298485.1 Rhodobacterales bacterium | reverse complement strand
TTGATCCTGCGATTACGGACAAGGGCATGCTGATGGCGGCGGAAACCTATGCGAACAATCTGGAAGAGGCGGTATCGCGCGGGGTGTTCGGTGTGCCGTTCTACTTTGTGGGGGACGAGATGTTCTGGGGCCAGGATCGCCTTGATCATCTGGACCTGCACCTGTCGGGCAAGCTGTGACGCTGCGCGTCCGCAGTTTTGGCGAAGGCGACCGCATGCTGGCACTGCACTGCGCGCTCGCGCATGGGGGCGAGTGGGCGGGGTTGGGGTTGTCAGTGACGGCACCGGATCTGCCGGGGCATGGCGGCAGCCCGGACTGGGCGGGGACGGATTATCTGACGGATTGCACGCGGGCGGTGCTGGGGCTGATGGATGCGCCCGTGGATGTGG
>JAAFHS010000511.1:0-2219 GCA_013298485.1 Rhodobacterales bacterium | reverse complement strand
ATCAGGTGCCGTGGTTGCGCTGCGCGTGGCGCTGGAGCGTCCCGATCTGGTGCGCACCCTGACCCTTATCGAACCCGTGCTGTTCGCGGCGGCACGGGCGGCGGGATCGGCCGCCTATGCTGATCATGTGGCACGCTTTGCGCCAGTCATGCAGGCGTTTCGCGAAAGCGACATGATGGCTGCGGCAGCGGCGTTTCATGAGGTTTGGGGCGCGGGGACTTTTGGTGCGCTGCCGCCCGAAGCGCGCAACTATATTGTGGCGCGCATGCCGCTGATTGCAGCGATGAATGAAGGGCTAACACAAGATTCGGGCGGGCTGCTGGGGCCATATCGGCTGGAAAGCCTGGGCATTCCTGTGCTGCTGATCGAAGGCGACCGTTCACCCCCCGTGATCGCGGCCATCCACGACGAGCTGGAACGCCGCCTGCCGCAGGCGACAAGGGTCATCGTCAAGGGGGCCGGGCATATGCTGCCCTTCACGCATGCCGTACAAGTGGCGGCGGCGATTGCGGCGCATCAGGCGTGAAGGGCCGCCAGAAACCCATCCACGTCTGAGTCGGTCGTCGACCATGAGGTGACGAGCCGTGCGGCCTCAAATCCGTCCGGTGCGGGCATATCGTAGTAGACGGCACCTGCTGCCTGCAGGCGCGCATGCGTCCCTGCGGGCCATTGCGCAAAGATCATGTTGGCCTGAACCGGGTGCAGCAGCTTGACCCCCGCAATGCGCGCCATCCCGTCTGCCAGCCTTTTGCCCGCCGCATTGGCCTGTGCGGCGAGCGTCAGCCACAGGTCATCCTTCAGATAGGCGTCGAACTGGGCCGAAAGATAGCGGTGTTTGGAAAACAGATGCCCTGCCCTTTTACGGCGCAATTCGAATTCCCATGCTTTTGCCGGGTCAAAGATCACCACCGCCTCGGCCCCCATCAGGCCGTTCTTGGTACCGCCAAAGCTGACCACGTCGATGCCCGCTTTCCACGTCATCTCTGCCGCTGTCGCCCCTGTCGCGACCAGCGCATTGGCAAAGCGCGCGCCGTCCAGATGGCAGGGCAGATCACCCGCCGCCGCAGTCAACGCGGCGATTTCGGCGGGGGTATAGACGGACCCCACCTCGGTCACGTTTGTGACGCTGACCATTGCCGGCTGCACGCCATGCACCGATCCGCCCGTGCCCGCGATGGATGTGGCCAGCGCGTCCGGCGTCATCTTGCCATGCGCGCCGGGCACCAGCACCAGCTTGCCCCCGCCCATGTAGAATTCTGGTGCGCCGCATTCATCAACGTGGATATGTGCGGTTTCGTGGCAGAAGACGGCCCCCCAGGGCGGGCAGCAGATGGCGCAGGACAGGGAATTGGCAGCAGTACCCGTGGCCACAAGGTAAACAGCGGCATCGGGGGCCGCGAACACCTCGCGTACCCGCGTCCGGACGCGGTCCATGATGGTGTCGTTGCCATAGGGCGTGGCATAGCCCGCGTTGGCATCCGTGATGGCCGCCAGCACCTGCGCAGGTACCCCCGACGTGTTGTCAGACGCGAAAAACATCAGGGCACCTCATCAATGATGTAATCTTCCCAGTCGTCTTCATCGACTGTCGCCTCTGACACCGTCCAGCCGCGGACCGACGCCTCGGCCTTATGTACGGAGTTCGGGTCGCCCGATACCAAGGGGTGCCAGTCATGCAGCCGTTTGCCTTCAAACAGCAGCTTGTAAGCGCAGGTCTTCGGCAGCCAGTAGGCCACCTTGGGCAGGGTTTTCGGGTTTAGCACCACGCATTCGGGCACATACTGCCTGCGCGTCTCGTACCTGCTGCAGCGGCAGGTGTCCCCGTCCAGCAGGCGGCAGGCCACCTTTGTAAAGGCCACCTCGCCAGTGTCTTCAAACTCCAGCTTGTTCAGGCAGCATTTGCCGCAGCCGTCGCACAGCGCCTCCCACTCCTGGGGGGTCATTTTGGCAAGCGGCACTTTTTCCCAGAACCGTTCGCGCATCACAGCGCCTCAAGGATTTGCCGCGCGCGGTCGGTGTCGGCGGCCATCTGGGTGATCAGCGCGGGCAGGCCGTCAAACTTCAGCTCGGGCCGCAGGTAGTCGATAAACCCGATACTCAGGTGCTGGCCGTAAAGATCGCCTTTGAAGTCGAGCAGATAGGTTTCCAGATTGGGCGTGTTCACCCCGAACATCGGCCGCACACCCAGGCTGGCGGCCCCCATGTAACTGCCTGCATCA
>JAAFHS010000504.1 GCA_013298485.1 Rhodobacterales bacterium | reverse complement strand
CTATAAAAATCAACATGTTAATATTTTTTTTCGGATCCCTGTTAAGACTTTTGAAACAATCCGTGATCGACGTTCAGGGCGGTTTGGCCCGCTGCCGCGCCGCGCGTTCAGCGTCATAAGCGGCCCCCAGCAGCACGGCATAGGCCGACAGATAGAACCACATCAGCAACGCCGCAATCGCGCCGATGGAACCGTAGACCTGATTATAGGTATTGAAATTGGCCAGATACAGCACGAAGCCGCGCGACACGAGGCCCCAGAGGATCAGCGCGATGAACAACCCCCGGGTAAAGATGCGTGGTGCATGGTTGGCGTTGGGACCAAGACGATAGATCGCCCCGATGGCCAGCGTCACAAAGGCAAAACCGAGGGCGAGGTTTATCACCTCGAGCAGCAGCGCCTCACCCGTGCCGAGGGGCAGAAAATGCGCCAGCAGCGGCCCTGCGACGGCGGCGAACATCGCCATCAGGACCAGCGTGATCAGCACAAGCGTCAGCACAAGGGCGCGCAGCTGGTGCCAGAAACTGTCGCGGTTGGGCAGATGATGGATCGCATTCAGCCCCCGGATCAGGGCAGCCACCCCGGCCCGCGCCGACCACAGCGCGAACAGCAGCGACAACAGGCTGGACAGGCCAAGCTTGCCGGAATTGGTCGCAATCAGCGCCTCGACCTGCCCGGACAGAACAGTGAATGCGTCAGTGGGCAGAAACTGGCGCAGGGGTTCGATCTGATCACGCAGAACCGCAGGATCGGCGGCAAAACCCCACAGCGCAATGATGGCGGCCAGTGCCGGGAAAATCGCCAGAAACCCAAAGAAGGCGACACCGGCGGCGATCAGGCCAAGTTCGGCCCGGTCGGTGCGCCGCCAAAGCGCCATCAGGAACCGCCAGACCCTTCGCAGGATATGAAATGGGACGCGCAGGATATTGGTCTTTTTCAACGGGATCATGGTTCAGCGTAGCGGGGGGACCTTGGGAAAGCCAGAATATTGGCAGGCCGTCACATCCGGCCTGGCATGCGATCAGTCTTCTTCCAGCCGGGTGCGCATTTCGCGCAACACGGGCAGCACGGCGCGCACCCGTTCGGCCCCCAGCGCCTGCACGACATCGCCGATCAGCGGGGAAATGACGGCCACGGCGGCATCGCGCGCAGCACGGCCCGAAGGGCTGATGGAGACGCATTTGCGCCGGGCATCGTCCCAGTCAGGGCGGATGTGGATATGGCCCGCCCATTCCAGTTTGGCCAGCGTATTGGTCATCGCCCCGCGCGTGACGTGAAACGCCTTGGCGAGTTGGGCGGGCGTGCGTTCATCGGCCACACGCGCAAGATGGTTCAGCACGCCGAAATGCGACAGTTCCATCCCACGCGGCAGCGCCTTGGAGATCCGGTTGCGGGCCAGCTGATCTGCCATGAACAACTCGCCAAAGAGCGCGACGGCGATATCTTCGGTCCGCTCGTTCATGGCCCGTCAAAGGCCCGGTCATGGGTAAGTGCGGGGATGCGGTGGCGGGCGGTATCTACGGCCGCAAGATCAAGATCGGCGAAGGTCACGCCGGTGGCCGTGCCTGCATCAACCAGCACCTCGCCCCAGGGGGCCACGACGAGGGCATGGCCATGCGTGTGCCGCCCCTTGCCGTGGCGTTCAGCGTGAAAGCCGGTCTGCGCGGGGGCCAGGATGAAACAGCCGGTTTCAATCGCGCGGGCGCGCAGCAGCACCTCCCAATGAGCGGCCCCGGTGATGTGGTTGAAGGCCGCGGGCACGGTGATGATCTGCGCGCCACCCTTGGCAAGGCGGCGATAAAGGGCGGGAAAGCGCAGATCGTAGCAGACGGTCATGCCGATGCGGGCCATGGGCGTTTCGGCGACGACAGCCTGCGCGCCAGGGCGGTAGGCGGCACTTTCGCGGTAAACCTCGGTCTCGGACACGTTCACATCGAACATATGGATCTTGTCATAGCGCGCGGCGATGGCACCGTCGGGGGCGATCAGGAACGACCGGTTGGCAAAACGGCCATCGGCATCATCGGTCTTGACCCCCAACGAGCCGATCAGCAGCCAGACCCCGGCATGGGCGGCCTGATCGCGCAGAACAGACAGGGTGGGATCGGAGCCTTCGAAATGCAGGGTGTCGGTCTGATGGGCACGGCTGGAGGAGAGAAGATTGGTGCATTCGGGCGTCAGCACCAGCTGCGCACCACCCGCCACGGCCTGCCGCATGAGGGCGACCGTGCCGGGCAGATTTTCAGCCGGATCATCCGTAACGGTCAATTGCAGCAGGCCCACGCGCATCCGTCAGCCTTTCAGCAGCGGGTCGAGTTTGCCCATATCATCCAGATCATGCAGATCGTCACAGCCCCCGACATGCGTACCGCCGATGAAGATCTGCGGCACGGTGCGCCGTCCGCCGGCGCGGGCCGTCATTGCGGCGCGCAGATCGGGGTGGCGGCCCACATCGATTTCGGTGAACGGGGCCCCTTTGCGCACCAGCAGGCGTTTGGCCATGACGCAATAGGGGCAGGACTGGGTGGTATAAATCTCAACAGGTTTCATCGCGTCCTCGGGTGATCTGCCCCGGACTATAGGCGATCACGCGTCTTTCGCAACGCGTGCCAGCACCAGAACCGATACGGCGGCGGCACCGGCGGCGACGCAAGCCCCGGCCCCGGCGGCGAG
>JAAFHS010000503.1 GCA_013298485.1 Rhodobacterales bacterium | reverse complement strand
GCCCTGCTGGATTCGATCCCGCCGCTGGACGGGCCGCGCCCGCACCGGCTGCGCACGATTTCAGGTGCGCCGCCATCGCTGTTGCACCTGCCTGCGGGCTGTTCCTTCGGCCCGCGCTGCCCGCAACGATTTGATGCCTGCGGGGCAAAACCCGCGCTGACGGGCACCGATCATGCGACGGCCTGTTTTCGGGCGGAGACCCCATGACCGTACTTTATGACATCAAAGGCGTGTCAAAGCGGTTCCGGATCGGCACACGCCTGTCGGCACAGGGGCGGCGGGTGCTGCATGCGGTGGATGGGGTGTCGCTGTCGATCCAATCCGGGGAAACGCTGGGACTGGTGGGCGAATCCGGTTGCGGGAAATCCACGCTCGCGCGGTGTCTGTCGCGGCTTTATGACATCGACGATGGCGCGCTGGTGTTTGACGGCACCGACATCTCGCATCTGACGGCGCGGCAGATGCGCCCGGTCCGGCGCAAGATGCAGATGGTGTTTCAGGATCCCTATGCGTCTTTGAACCCGCGGCGCAGGGTGGCCGACCTGATCGCAGAGCCGTTGCGCATCCACCTGCGCCTGCCTGAGGCAGAGGTGACGGCGCGCGTGGCGGAACTGCTGGAACAGGTGGGGCTGCTACCCGATCACGCCGCGCGCTATCCGCATGAATTTTCAGGCGGGCAGCGGCAAAGGATCGGCATTGCGCGCGCCATTGCGCTGGACCCGAAGATGGTGATTCTGGATGAACCGGTCTCGGCACTTGATGTGTCGGTGCAGGCGCAGATCGTGAACCTGCTGGCCGATCTGCAGGACCGGCTGAAACTGACTTATCTGTTTGTCGCCCATGATCTGAGCGTGGTGCGGCAGGTCTCAACCCGGATTGCGGTGATGTATCTGGGGTCCATTGTGGAAATCGGGGATGCAGAGCAGATTTTCGCGGCCCCCGCGCATCCCTATACACAGGCGCTGATTTCGGCGGTGCCAAAGCCGGTCTACGACAACGGGGTGCGGCGCAACCGCATCATCCTGTCGGGGGATGTGCCCAGCCCGATCAACCCGCCACAGGGCTGCCGGTTTCACCCGCGCTGCCCCGTGGCACAGGACCGGTGCCGCAGCGAACGCCCGGCCCTTCTGCCCGATGGCCCTTCGCGGGCGGTCGCCTGCCACTTTCCGCTGGCGGTGAGCAGTTCACCTCCCTGACACGGGATATCACGGCTTCGGGAAAAACTGTTTCAGGGACGGTTTTGGGGACCATGCGGTGCTAGTGATGGCGACCATTCCCATCATGAAAGGACATCCCATGCGCAAATCCTTTGGCCTGGCCGCGGCGCTTTCCCTGCTTCTCGCGACCTCGGCCCTTGCGGGCGAGCAATATGTCGACCCGAACGATTTTGCCGTGTCGGGCTATGACGTGGTGGCCTATTTCGACCTGCCGCAATCGGATATCGGTCAGCCGCGGGCGCCTGCGGTGCCGGGCCTGGCCAACATCACGGCTGACTACAATGGTGCGACCTTCGCCTTTGCGACCGAGGCGAACCGGGATCGTTTCCTGGCGGACCCCGCGTCCTTTGTGCCGCAGTTCGATGGCCATTGCGCTTATGGCGCGGCCAAGGGCGGCAAGGTGCCGGGCAACCCGGACCTGTGGCGGATCGTGGATGGCAAGCTGTATCTGAACATCACGCGGAATGTTGCGGGCCTCTGGGAACAGGATGTGCAGGGCAATATCAGCCTTGCCAGCAATAACTGGTCTGGTGGTCTGGAAGACGCGCCTGCGTCGCATGATGCGATCCCGGAGTTCACATCGGCCGCCCCGGTAAAGTAACGGATGGGTGCACTCCCTTGCAACGCGGCGTCATTCCGGACATGACGGGCGGCGATGCTGCAAGGGATCGCACTGACAATGACCACCACCGATTCGCCATCCGAAGGCGCGCTTGCCGGACTGCGCGTTCTTGACCTGTCGCGCATTCTTGCCGGGCCGACCGCAACACAGGCCCTGGCCGATCTGGGGGCCGAGGTCATCAAGATCGAACGCCCCGGCGCGGGCGACGACACCCGGGGCTGGGGCCCGCCCTTCGTGCAGGATGCGGCGGGCCGCGATACCCGCGAAAGCGCCTATTATCTGTCGGCCAACCGGGGCAAGAAATCGGTCGCCGTCAACATAGCACATGCCGAAGGGCAGGCGATCATCCGTCGGCTCGCCGCCGTGTCCGACATTCTGGTCGAAAATTTCAAGGCAGGCGATCTGGCACGCTACGGGCTGGATTATGCATCGCTATCGGCGCTGAACCCTGCGCTGATCTACTGTTCGATCACCGGGTTCGGGCAGACCGGGCCGAATGCGCATCGCGCAGGATATGATTTTCTGGCGCAAGCCGAAGGCGGGATCATGTCGCTGACGGGCGAAGGTGACGGGCGCCCCCTGAAGGCGGGCGTGGGCATCGCCGATGTGATGTGCGGGATGTATGCGCTGACGGGGATCCTCGCGGCGCTGCAGGCGCGGCACCGGACGGGGCAGGGGCAGCAGATCGATGTCGCATTGCTGGACAGTCAGATTGCCTGGCTGATCAATCAGGGCGTGGGCTATCTGACGGATGGCCGGGTACCGCCGCGCCGGGGCAATGACCATCCGACCATCGTGCCCTATGGCAGCTTTCCCGCCGCTGACCGCGACTTTGTGCTGGCGGT
>JAAFHS010000502.1 GCA_013298485.1 Rhodobacterales bacterium | reverse complement strand
TCCTTGCCCTTGGTCTTTCCCTGACGCTCACCGCCTGCGTCTCAGTCACCACCGACACGCCGGGTGTCGAAGTGCTGACCGGTTTCGGGTCCTGGCCCGCAACCGCCACCTGCCCCGCACCTGCCGGGCTCGATACGCTGACGGCCGATCTGCTGTCACGCGTCAACACCGAACGCAGCGCCATGGGCCTGGCGCCGGTGCGGACAAATCCGCGCGTCACCGCTGCAGCCCAGAAACACGCCTGCGATGTGGCCGCCGCCCGACGGCTCAGCCATACCGGTTCGGACGGATCATCCCTGACCGCCCGGCTGGGGCGCGAAGGGGTCGTGGGTTTTGCAGCCATCGAAAATGCAGGGCTGGGCTATCCCACGCCTGCCGCCACCCTGGCAGGCTGGCTCGCCTCGCCCGGGCACCGCGCCAACCTGTTAAATCGCAGCGTTACCCGCTTTGGCGCAGGCATCGCCGATACCGTGGAGGGCCGGCGCGTCTGGGTGCTCGTGATGGTGCAGTAGCCGGTGCTCAGCGGGCCACCACGATTTCAGCCTTCAATCCCCCCAGGGCGCTATCGCCCAGCCGCAGCACCCCGCCATGGCTGCGCGCCACGTCTGCGGCAATGGTCAGCCCCAGTCCCGCCCCGCCGCCCCGGTTCGGATCACGCGCCTGATCCAGCCGCGCAAAGGGTTGCAATGCCTCATCCCGGCGTTCCTTCGGGATGCCCGGCCCGTCGTCTTCGACAACCAGCCGCAAGGCCCGGTCCGTCAGAACCACGCTCACCACCGCTTTTGTGCCATGCCGCACCGCATTTCCGATCAGATTGTCCAACGCCCGGCGCACCGCCATTGGCCTGATCAGAACCTCGCCCTGCCCGTCCACCTGGCCAAGCTGCACATCCTGCCCCGCACGCTGCGCATCCTGCACGCAGCGGGTGATCAGTTGGACCGGATCAGTCGGCACCGGTTCCTCCATCGCATCACCGCGGGCAAAGGCCAGAAACTCATCAACCAGACGCTCCATATCCGTCACATCGCGCGTCAGGGCGCGGGTATCCTCATCCTCAGGCAACATGGAAAGGCCAAGCTTCATGCGCGTCAGTGGTGTGCGCAAATCATGGCTGACCCCCGACAGCATCATGGTGCGCTGTTCGATCTGCCGTTCAATGCGGTTGCGCATGTCCAGAAATGCCATGCCCGCCGCCCGCACCTCTTGCGCGCCACGCGGCCGGTAATCCAAGGTCTGCCCCTTGCCGAAAGCCTCGGCCGCGCGCGCCAGCCGCGTGATCGGGCGCAGCTGATTGCGCAGAAAGACAAATGCGATGAAGGTCATCAGAACGGAGGTGGCAATCATCAGCACCAGCAACTGGTGCGGATTTGACGCCGACACCCGCCGCCGTTCAATGGCAAATGAGACCGGCCCTCCCTCCGTATCCATCCAGATCCTGACTTCGCGCCGATTGGTCATCACATCGACAACCCGCACATCGGGCAGAAACTCGCGGACCGCATCAATGACGAAACGCCCCGACACATCCCACCAGACACGCGCATCTGCCACAGGCTCCGGCTGCACGGCCGGGATATGCATGTTAAACTGCAGTCTTTCTGCCAGCCGCCGCCCGACGGCTGCATCCTTGACCGTCTCGTTCAGAACCAGCGTCACCTCGTCTTGCAGACCCCGCACCATTTGGCGCGTGACATCTTCATAATGCCGCTGGATGAATGCGACAGACACAACCAGCTGGATCGCAATAACCGGCACAATCAGGATCAGCGCGGCCCTGCCATAGAGGCCCCGCGGCCAGAGAAATTTAAGACGGATCTGCATGGATATGGTGTAACGCCAGATGCCTGCGGTGGAAAGAGACACGCATGATTGAAACCCTTGCCCCCGACCTGCGCCGGATCGTCGCCCTCAATCCCTCACCGTTGACCGGGGCCGGCACCAATACCTACCTGATCGGGCAAGGCGATCTCATCGTGATCGATCCCGGTCCCGCAATGCCCAGCCATCAGGCAGAAATCCTGGCGGCCCTGCGCCCCGGCGAACGCGTCAGCCGCATCCTTGTCACGCATACGCATCTGGACCATTCGGGCCTGGCACCTGCTCTTGCGCGCGCAACGGGCGCGCCGGCAATGGGCTTTGGTCGCTTTGATGCTGGCCGCAGCGAACGGATGCGCACCCTTGCAGCGGCAGGCCTGCCTGATGGCGGCGAAGGGATCGACCGTCAGTTCAGTCCTGACATTGCCGTCAAAGATGGCGATCTCATTGAAGGGCTGTCGTGGAGCCTGCGCATCCTCCACACACCAGGACATGCGGCCACCCACGTCTGTTTGGCTATGGGGAACCGCCTGTTCACCGGCGATCATGTGATGGGATGGTCATCATCGCTGATTTCACCGCCCGATGGCGATATGGCGGCCTATATGGCTTCTCTTCTGCGCCTGCAGGCTGCGGGTTCTGCAATCGCGCATCCCGCGCACGGCCCCGACATCGCGGACCCTGCCGGACGGATTGCCGCCCTGATCGCGCATCGCCGCCTGCGCGAGACTGCATTGTTGGACGCACTGAAGGGGGGCGCAATGACATTGGCCGATCTGACCGCCGCAGTGTATCATGATACGCCAGCCCATCTTCACGCGGCGGCAAGGCGGAATGTGCTGGCACATGTGATTGATCTGGTTGACAGAAAC
>JAAFHS010000501.1 GCA_013298485.1 Rhodobacterales bacterium | reverse complement strand
CGTCCGAGACGGGCAGGGTGTAGCCGTCGATGGCACCGGGCAGAAGTTGATCGCGGAAGGGGTCCAGCAGGGCCAGCACGCCGCCTGTGGCGGGGGTGCCGGGGGTCATGCCGAGCGCGGAGTTGGCGAAATAGGAGGTGATGCGGGTCTGTGCGCCTGCGTTCAGCGTCTGGTTGACGAGTTCAAAGTTGAAGGCCTGGATCAGCGCCTCGCGCACGCGCCAGTCGGCAAACAGCGGATTGCGGGTGTTGAAGGCGAACCCTTCGATGCCGGACGGGCGGCCATGGGGGATTTCGGACAGCACGATCTCGCCGGAGGTGACGGCCGGGAAGTCATAGATCGTGGCCCATTTCGCGGGGTTGGTTTCGCGGAAGGTATCCAGAAGCCCCGCCTTGAACGCCTCGAACTGCACGGAGGCATCGCCGAAATAGTCAAAGCGGACCTCATCGAAATTATGCTGGCCGCGGTAGAACGGCAGGTCGGCGCCCCACCAGTTCGGGTTGCGGATATAGGTGATTTGGCTGCCGGGATCATGGGGCCCGACGATATAGGGGCCGGAGCCGATGACGGGTTCGGTGGCGGTGTTTTCGAAATCGCGCCCCTGCCACTGCGCGCGCTGCAGGATGGGACGCAGGCCCATGATCAGGGGCAGCTCGCGGTCGGGTGCGGTAAAGGTGAACCGCACGGTGCGGTCGTCAATGCGTTCGGATTTGGCGATCTTGGCCCATGCGGTGCGGTAGCGGGGATTGCCGATGGTGCCGAGGGTTTCCATCGACCAGAGCACATCCTCTGCCGTGACGGGGCTGCCGTCGGAGAATCGCGCCTCGGGTCGCAGAGTGAACTGGACGTAGGTGCGGGCGGCATCGGTGTCGATTGATTCGGCGAGAAGGCCGTAAAGGGCGAAGGGTTCGTCATAATTGCGGCCCATCAGGGATTCGACAGTCAGGGGGGCAAGGTATTCGGCGGGGTTGCCCTTGGTCACGAAGGGATTGAGGCTGTCATAGCTGCCGTTGACGCCGATGACGATCCGCCCGCCCTTGGGGGCATCGGGGTTGGCATAGGGCAGGGACACAAAATCCGGGGGGAGGGCGGGGTCGCCATACATAGCTATGCCATGTCGGGGGTCGGCTGCGGCGGAAACTGCGCCGAGAATCAGCATCGCCGCAGAAGCCACTGTTGCCCTTGTGAAAATCGCGCGTGTCATGGTGAGGCCGTTCCCCCGCTGCCTGTTTTTGTTAGGAACAAGGGTAAAGTGATGCGTGAGCGATTTCAAACTTTTAACTTGGCCATCGGCGCGCGACGGCGTATATGTACCCCACTGCTCGATAGGTTTCTTGCCTGTATGAAACCTGCCTCAATAACTTAACGCCGGCTTCGTGCCGGCGTTTTTTTCATTTCAGGGCGTTCACTTCGCAGCTGCAGCATGTCAGGGTCATCGGCGCAACCATGGAGGTACGCGATGACATTGCAGGGCAAACGGGCGATCATCACGGGATCAAATTCGGGCATCGGGCTGGGGGTGGCAGAAGCGCTGGCGGCGGCGGGCGCGGATGTGGTGATCAACAGCTTTACCGACCGGGCGGAGGATCATGCGCTGGCGGCGGACCTTGGTGCGCGGCACGGGGTGACGGCGGTCTATATGGCGGCCGACATGTCGCAGGGGGATGCGTGCCGGGCGCTGATCAGCCTTGCGGGGGGCTGCGATATTCTGGTGAATAATGCGGGCATCCAGCATGTATCGCCGATCGAGACGTTCCCGGTGGACAAATGGGATGCGATCCTGGCGATCAACCTGAGTTCGGCGTTCCACACGACGGCGGCGGCCCTGCCGGGGATGCGGGCGAAGGGCTGGGGGCGGATCGTCAACATCGCCAGCGCCCACGGGTTGACGGCGAGTCCGTTCAAGGCGGCCTATGTCGCGGCCAAGCATGGGATGGTGGGGCTGTCAAAAACCGTGGCGCTGGAATGTGCGGGGCAGGGGATCACCTGCAATGCGATCTGCCCGGGCTATGTGCTGACCCCGCTGGTGGAGGCGCAGATCCCGGATCAGATGAAGACGCATGGGATGGACCGCGAAACGGTGATCCGCGAGGTGATGCTGGATCGGCAGCCGTCAAAGCAGTTCGCGACCAGCGCGCAGATCGGCGGGACGACAGTGTTTTTGTGCAGTGATGCCGCGGATCAGATCACCGGCACCACGATCAGCGTCGACGGCGGGTGGACGGCGCTGTGACGCGGGCCGTCTTGCGGGGGGCCGATCCCATGCTAGACTTGCCATCTGTCCCCGGTTAGAAGGCGCGGGCGTTAGCGCTAACGGCGATGTCTTCGCCCCGATCCACGAGGTTGTCATGGTTTCGCGTGTCATTCCGGTTGACCCCTTTGTTCTGGTTATCTTCGGCGGCACGGGTGATCTTGCAAAGCGCAAGATCCTGCCGGGGCTGTACCGGCGCTTTATCGCAGGACAGATCCCGCCGGCCTCGCAGATCATCGGGGCGGCGCGGGCGGAGCTGGATCATGCGGGGTATCGGGCGCTGGCGCAGGCGGCGATTGTGGAATTCGTCGCGAAGGACAAGCAGGACCAGGCCCAGATCGCGGCGTTTCTGGAGCGGCTGTTCTATGTGCCGATTGATGCGACGGGCACGGGGGGCTGGGATACGCTGAAGGGCCTGATGCAGCCGGGGCTGGTCAAGGCCTTCTATTTCTCGGTCGCGCCATCGCTG
>JAAFHS010000500.1 GCA_013298485.1 Rhodobacterales bacterium | reverse complement strand
CGGGCCGCATTGAAGCTGGCCAGAAATTCGGCCTCTGCCGCGCCATGCCCGAACAGCGTTGGCGTTTCACGCGGATGCGGTGCGCCCTCGATCCGGTCGGGTTCGGGCAGCTCGTCAGACATGAACGGCGCTGCGCACGTCTTTGGCAACCGCATCCGGCGCACGCGCGCCATCAATCAGCCGGAACCGCGCATTCCCCTGCGCCAAGGCATGAAAACCCGCCCGCATGGCCACTTGTGTGGCAAGACCCATATCCTCGAACCGCAACTCGGTCCCCGCGCGGGCGCGGGCGCGCGACAGGCCGATGGCGGGGTCGATATCAATCAGGATGGTCAGGTCAGGCTCCACCCCGATCATCAGATCATGCAGCGCGTCGACCATGCTGCGCAGATCGCCGCGCGTGATGCCCTGATAAATCCGGGTGCTGTCGGCAAAACGGTCGGTGATCACGATCTCGCCGCGCGCAAGGGCAGGGCGGATGGTTTTCTCCAGATGATCGCGTCGGGCGGCGGTGAACAGCAGGATTTCGGTTTCCGGCGACCAGCGTTCCGGGTCCCCTTCAAGCACCAGACGCCGGATTTCTTCGGCCCCCGTGCTGCCGCCGGGTTCGCGCGTCAGGGTCACGGCATGACCGTCGGCGCGCAAGGCATCAGCCAGCATCCGCGCCTGTGTGGACTTGCCTGATCCGTCGATGCCTTCAAAGCTGATGAAACGGCCCGCCATGATTACGAGGCGTTTGCCTCGGTCACATAGCGTTTCCAGAGCAGCTGCCCCGCTGTCATCACGCGCTGCAGGAACCCGCCACGCGCGACATCGGTTTCGGCCATCAATGGCACCCGGGCATCGGGCAGATCGGGGATGTGAACAACCAGCTCCGCGACCTGCGCGCCTTTGGTGATCGGGGCGGCGATGGGCCCGGTATAGACCACCTCTGCCGTGACCTGATCCTGCACCAGCGCCGGGACCAGAAACTTGGCATCGGCAGACGGGACCAGACCGACGGTTGCCGCATCGCCCATCCAGACCTCAGCCTCAGCCACGCGGGTACCTTCGGTGACAAGGGTCTTCACCGCAAACTGGCGAAAGGCCCAGCTGACAATTTTTTCGGCCTCTTCGGCACGGGCCTGTTCTGACGCAAGGCCGGTGATGACAAAGATGATGCGCCGATCACCCTGAATGGCCGATCCGACAAGGCCATAGCCTGCCTCGGTTGTATGCCCTGTTTTCAGCCCATCCGCGACCGGACCGCCAGCGCCGAAATTCAACCGCAGAAGCGGATTGCGGTTGTTTGCGTTCGCCGCAGCCCGGTCCTGGTAGTTGAAGTTCGTTTGCGAAAAAATCGGATAATATTCGGGAAATGTCTCGATCAGACGCCGCGCGACGATCCCCAGATCCTTCATGCTCATCCGGTGGCCGGGGTCCGGCCAGCCCGATGCATTCATGAATACCGAATTCTCCATCCCCAGGGCGGCGGCGCGGGCTGTCATCTGTGCGGCAAACGCCTCTTCTGATCCTGCCAGGCCTTCGGCGACAACGACACAGGCATCATTCCCCGAATTCACGATAATGCCGTGGATCAGATCATTGACGGTCGGGCGGTCCTGCTCATTCAGGAACATCGTCGATCCGCCCATCTGGCGGGCGCGGGATGACACGGCAAATGTCGTGTCCATCGTCACGCGACCATCGGCAAGTGCCTCGAACAGCATGTTGATGGTCATCAGTTTTGACATCGATGCAGGCGGCAAGGGCGTATCGGCGTTTTTGTCCATCAGCACGGTCTGGGTTGTCATGTCATAGACCCATGCCGCCGTTGCGGCCGTCTCGAACGCGCGGGCCTGTCCCGTAAGGCAGGCGATTGCCAGGAAAAACACAAAGAACGGAGACTGCAGTTTCAGGGGCAACAGGCGCATGACGCTCCTTTCCAGATGTTATCGCGACAGCAGATAGGCATCGGCAAAGCCGGCACCCTTGACCTTTTGCAGAAGGGCCGATCTGTCACCGGCGCCTGAGGCGATGACGCTCCAGAAATCCTTGCCCTGGCTGGATTCCTTGCGGACCGCCGCAGCAACGCCGGCGGTCTTCAGGGCATCGGCGGCGCGGTTGGCATTGGCCTCGACGCTGAAAATCCCCACCTGAATGCGCACATCACCGCCGCTGGCACCCCCGGGGGGGGCAGCCGCCGCTGCGGGTTCTGCCCCGTCGATGGCCGCTGCCGCCGCCGCCGCAATATCGGCGCCTTCGTTCTGTGCACCATCGGCGGCGGGGGCGATCGTTTCCGCGGTATCCAAAACGGGGGCTGCGACCGAGGGTTCGGCAGCGGGCGCTTCCTCGCGGCGCAGGGCCGTCACGCTGATGTCCACCGGCTGGCCTGCCAGCACACCCAGTGCTTCGGCGGCATCGGACGAGATCTGCAGCTTTGGCCCCGGATTGTCACGCTCGCGCCGGAACAGCGCGCCGATCACGAAATTGCCGTTTGCCGGATTGCGCAGGATGACGCGTTCCGGGTCTGTCGCATCGGGCGACGCGACCCAGACGCCGCCAAGCGACGGACGGCCATCCCACAGCGCGGTGTCGGTGGCCTGAAAGACATCTGGCGCCTCGACATCGCGGTCAACCAGCCGGGTGGAGCGTGATGCGCGGACAGCGGCGGGGGCTGCGGGCTGATCTTCGGTCGCCGCGTCGGCGGTGGCCGGATCGGCGGGTGCGCCATCAAGCGAG
>JAAFHS010000050.1 GCA_013298485.1 Rhodobacterales bacterium | reverse complement strand
GCGTGCGAGGCAGATCTCATCCCACAGGTCGACAAAGGCGCGCATCTTGCACAGCTCGGTCACGAACCGGATGCCTGCGTTGACAAAAAACGATATTCTGCCGACCATATTCGGAAAATCTGCCGCCGAGACTTTTCCTTTCAGATCATCCAGCACAGCGCAGGCGGTGGCCAGCGCAAAGGCCAGCTCCTGCTCTGGCGTCGCCCCCGCCTCTTGCAGGTGGTAGGAGCAGATGTTCATCGGGTTCCACTTCGGCAGCTGCGCCTGCGTGTAGGCCGCGACATCCGTGATCATCCGCAAGGATGCTGCGGGTGGTGCGATGTAGGTCCCGCGCGACAGATATTCCTTGATGATGTCGTTCTGCACCGTGCCCTGCAGGGCCGCGATATCCGCACCCTGTTCTTCGGCCACGGCGATATACAGCGCCAGCAGCCAGGGGGCCGTCGCGTTGATCGTCATGGATGTGTTCATCTGCTCCAGCGGGATATCGGCAAACAGGCTGCGCATGTCGCCCAGATGCGCCACCGGAACGCCGACCTTGCCGACCTCGCCGCGGGCCAGCTGGTGGTCGCTGTCATACCCCGTTTGCGTTGGCAGATCGAAGGCGACGGACAGGCCCGTCTGCCCCTTGGCCAGATTGCCGCGATACAGCACGTTCGATGCGGCAGCCGTCGAATGGCCGGCATAGGTGCGGAAAAGCCAGGGGGCGTCTTTCTGGGTCACTGCAGCCTCGACGAATCTGATACGCAACTAAATTGCGATGTTACGGAAGATGAAGAAATTTTATAACCATGTCAATTCGCTGCATCGCAGCGTGAGCCGGCGTGGCACAAAACCTGTTGTGTTTCGACACCGAGGATGGCTAGCTGTCACAGTTAGTGTGAGATTTGCGGAGTCGTGACATGACATTTTGGGGACATCTGGCCGTTGCGGCAGCTCTTGGTCTGGTTGTGGCGGGCCCGGCGGCGGCACTGGACCGCAAGGTGACAATCGTGAACAACTCCGGCATCACCATCAGCTACTTCTATGGATCAAATGTCGGCACGACATTCTGGGAAGAGGATCTGCTGGCCAGTGACGTGCTGGCGAATGGGGCGTCGGTCGTCGTGAACTTTGATGACACGACCGGATACTGCCGTTTTGATTTCCGCGCGATTTTCGATGATGGGACCGAGATCGTCAAAAAAGACGTGAATGTCTGCGAGGTTGCAACCTTCACAGTAAACCCCTGAAATAGCATTAGACGCAGCTGTGCGGCCCTTTCTTGGCCGCCGTAAGATAATCCATACCTGCCTCTTATTTTCGTTGAAAAACGCAAAAAACGATGTCTTTCATGTTTTATGCCGCGTTTGGGCGGCGTATTCGGACGAAAGGTTAAGTCATGTTTCATTTCAAGAAAGCAGCATTGGCCGCAGTGCTGAGCATTGCAGCGGCGCTTCCGGCCGCAGCATTGGATCGTCGTGTAACCATCATCAACAACACGGGTTATACGATCGTGAACTTCTTCGGGTCGAACACCGGCACGAATTCCTGGCAGGAAGACATCCTTGGTCAAGATGTTCTGCCGTCGGGTTCATCGGTGCAGATCAACTTCAATGATGGCACCGGCTACTGTATGTTCGACTTTCTTGCCGTCTTTGATGATGGTGATCAGTTGATCAAGGAAGGCGTCAACATCTGCGAAATCTCGACCTTCACGTATAACTGACGCTTTACAGAACACGGCATACCGGGGAAGCCTGTCACCATGACGACGGTGACGCTTCCCTGGTGGCTTCTGGTCCTGATCCTTGCGTTTGCGGGGATTGCTGCACTTGACAAGGTGTTGGTGCCATCGGTGCGCTGGTTTTTCCGCCGCCGGATGGAAAAGATCGTAGCCCAGGTGAACACCCGGCTGGAACGGAAGATCCAGCCATTCAAGCTGGCAGCACGGCAGGACATGATCTCGCGCCTGACCTATGACCGCATGGTGCTGGAGGCAGTTACCGAACATGCGGCCGAAACAGGCATCCCGCCCGAGGTCGCCTTTGCCGAGGCCAGGGGTTACGCACGTGAAATCGTGCCCTCTTTTTCGGCCTATCTCTATTTTGGTTTTGCCACAGGTGCCGCCAAGCGGTTCACCCGCATGCTTTACCGCGTGCGTGTCGGCAAGGTGGATGCGGCCCTTGCGCATATCGACCCCAAGGCGACCGTGATCTTTGTGATGAACCACCGCAGCAACATGGATTATGTGCTGGTGACCTGGCTGGTGGCGAACCGGTCTGCGATTTCCTATGCTGTGGGTGAATGGGCGCGTATCTGGCCGCTCAGCGTGATGATCCGCAGCATGGGGGCTTATTTCGTCCGCCGCAAATCACGCAATGCGCTCTATCGGCGGGTGATGGCGCGCTATGTGCAGATGGCTACGGATGATGGCGTGACGCAGGCGATTTTCCCCGAAGGCGGGCTGTCGCTGGATGGCCGCGTGGGGCCTGCGAAAATGGGGCTGCTGTCCTACATCGTTGCCGGTTTCGGTACGGGTGACGCGGATGTCGTGTTCGTACCCGTCGGGCTGTCTTATGACCGCGTGCTGGAAGACCGGGTGCTGACGGCGGCGGCGATTGAAGGCACCCGTACGTTTCGGGCGCGGCCCATGACCATCCTGAAATCCGCGCTCGGCATCCTGTGGGGCCGGTTGCGGGGCACATTCAAGGGCTTCGGGACGGCGGCCGTCGGTTTCGGCCCGCCGATATCCCTGCGTGCGTTTCTGACCGAGGGGCGGCCTGATCCGGTTGAGGCGCTGGGGATGCAACTGATGGCTGACATCACCCGGGTTGTTCCGATTCTGCCGGTGCCGTTGGTGGCGGCTGCTGTCTGTGCCGGGGCGACGCGCGAAGGGCTTCTGGCCATGGCAGGCGGCATGGCCGAGAGGTTGACCCTGCAGGGTGCAGTGTTGAAATTGCCGCCGCAGGGCCTTGTTCATGCGGTGAACGAAGGGCTGAACCCATTGGTCGGGCGCGGTATTCTGGACAAAGACCTGCGCGTCCTGAAGCCTGAACTGCTGGCATTCTATGCCGCAACGGTCCGGCAGGTTCTCGATGCTGCAACGCCGCAGACATAAAGTTACAAAATAGGTTACGTTTTTGTTGTAAAGTAACTTTTGAAATTGTATTTAAGCGAGCAGTCGGCCGATTCTGCGGCGCGGCATTTCTTGCAGGGAGGCCTGGATGGCTTTGGACACGCAAAACGCAATTGTCGCTTATGATGCCCCGGTGAAAGACCTGTATGAGGTCGGCGAGATGCCCCCGTTGGGTCATGTGCCGGCCAGGATGTATGCCTGGACCATCCGCCGCGAACGCCATGGCGAGCCGGAGACGGCGATGCAGGTGGAGGTCGTGGATACCTGGAAGATCGACAGCAACGAAGTGCTGGTTCTGGTGATGGCGGCGGGCGTCAACTACAACGGCGTCTGGGCGGCCCTTGGCCAGCCGATCAGCCCGTTCGACGGCCACAGGCAACCCTTTCACATCGCGGGTTCCGATGCGTCCGGCATCGTCTGGGCGGTGGGTGACAAGGTCAAGCGCTGGAAAGTCGGGGATGAGGTGGTCATCCACTGCAATCAGGATGATGGCGATGACGAGGAATGCAACGGTGGTGACCCGATGTATTCCCCGACACAGCGCATCTGGGGGTATGAGACGCCCGATGGTTCTTTCGCACAGTTCACCCGCGCGCAGGCGCAGCAACTGATGCGGCGGCCCAGGCACCAGAGCTGGGAGGAAAGTGCCTGCTATACCCTGACGCTGGCCACGGCATGGCGGATGCTGTTCGGGCATGAACCGCATGAGTTGAAGCCGGGCCAGAACGTGCTGGTCTGGGGTGCGTCGGGTGGCCTCGGCTCCTATGCGATCCAGCTGATCAATACGGCGGGCGGCAATGCGATTGGCGTGGTCTCCGAGGAGGACAAGCGTGAATTCGTTATGGGGCTGGGTGCCAAGGGCGTCATCAACCGCAAAGAATTCAATTGCTGGGGCCAGATGCCAACGGTGAACAGCCCGGAATACAAGGTCTGGTTTAACGAGGTGCGCAAATTCGGCAAGGCGATCTGGGACATCACGGGCAAGGGCAACAACGTCGATATCGTGTTCGAACATCCGGGCGAGTCGACCTTTCCTGTGTCGGTTTTCCTGGTGAAACGCGGTGGCATGGTAGTGATCTGCGCGGGCACGACGGGGTTCAACCTGACACTGGATGCGCGCTATCTGTGGATGCATCAAAAACGCGTACAGGGCAGCCATTTTGCCAACCTGAAACAGGCGAGTGCGGCAAACCAGCTGATGATCGAACGGCGTCTGGATCCCTGCATGTCGGAAGTCTTTCCCTGGAATGACATTCCGGAGGCGCATATGAAGATGCGCCGTAACGAACACAAGCCGGGCAACATGGCGGTGCTGGTGCAGGCCCCGCGTGCGGGATTGCGCACATTCGAGGATACGCTGGAGGCGAGCCAGAACCGTTAAGGCGTGGGTTTTTCGCCAATCACCACATGCCACCATTTCGGTCGCGTGCTGGTGTAGGAATGGCCCACGGGGGCGAGGTCCTTGCGGTTGGGCGCGTCAAAGCTGCCCAGCAGCAAGGCAATCGTCGGGGCGTCATCAATCGCCCCCAGCGTGCTGCCGCATGCGGGGCAGAAGGCGCGGCTGGATTTGGCCGATGATCGCCAGATGCTGGGTGTGCCGCCAGCGCCTGTCCATGCCACCGCATCGCGCGGGAATTCGACCCATGACAGGGTCAATGCGCCGGAATGGCGTTGGCACATTTTGCATGAACAGGTATGCGGCCATCCTACCGGTCCTGTTGCCACAAACCTGATCGCGCCGCAAAGGCAGCCGCCTTCGTACATCTTTTCCTTTGCCATACCTTCCCCCTGATGCCCCCGAAGAGATTTACAAGGGACGGATGGCATTTCAAGATGATGAACTGATCTGGCATCGCAGGCAGCCTCCGCGTAGGGTCGCGGCATGAACCTGCCCCTCACCCTGTCTGACGATCAGGCCGAAGCGCATGACCGCGTTTCGGCGGAACTGATGTCCGTCGGCATTGATCTGGGTGAGGGGACGACCTCGCCTGCGGCGGAAGGTAAGGGATCGGTGCTGGCGGTGGTCGGCAAGGCGGGGTCGGGCAAGACCATGCTGCTGGCGAGCCTGACAAAGGCGCTGGTTGCGGCGGGGGTGACGCTGGTCTCGGGCGACTATGAAGGCAAGCGTCGCAAGGATCGCCGGACGCTGGCCGTTCTTGCCCCCACCAACAAGGCCGCATCCGTGCTGCGCCTGCGCGGGGTGCCTGCGACGACGATCCACCGCATCCTGTATACCCCCGTCTATGACCCCCAGTATGAAAAGATCGCCGAATGGCTGGCTGGCACCAGCCCCCGCCCGGTGGTGGAGGGGCTGACGGATGTGGCGCTGGACCGCGCCCATGCGTTTTACCAGACGGTCGCATCCATCCCCGGTGCGCTGGCGGCAGCGGGGTTGAAGGGTAGCGACTTCATCAAGGGCTGGAAACGCCGGGAAGAACCGCTGGATGTGGGGTTTGTCGATGAATCCTCGATGCTGGATGAACGGCAGTTCGAAGATCTGAAAGAGATTTTCCCCACCCTGGTGCTGTTCGGTGACCCTGCGCAATTGGCCCCGGTGGGCCAGTCGGGCGAGATGATCTTTGACCGGCTGGGGGGTACGCGCCGCCTGACGCTGAACCGTATTCACCGGCAGACGGCGGATAATCCGATCCTTGATCTCGCCCATGCGCTGGCCGATGACCGCGTGGGGTTTGAGGCGTTCGAGCGGCTGGTGGAGGATGCAGCAAAGGCTGACGACCGCGTGGTGATCGCCGAACGCGTGGACAGCGATCTGATGGCGCGCTCGCCTGTGCTGGTTTGGCGCAATGCGACGCGGATCAGGCTGATCACGGCGTTCCGCGCGGCCCATCTGGCGCCGGAGTTCGAACTGCTGCCGGGGGAGCCGTTGATCTGTGACGGGATCGAGCTGCCGCTGAAGCATCGCAAGAAACGCATCGATCTGGAGGCGCGGGGCCTGATCAAGGGCGCGCAGGTGATCTATCTGGGCCCCGGCAACCGCGAGGGGTTTGCGAAACTGCATGTGGTGGGGGCGGAGGAGCCGCAGGTTTCAGCGGCATCCATCATCAAGATCGAAAAGCCGGATGAGGCGGAGCCCTATATCCCGCATGCGGCCAAGATGGGGGCGGCCTTTCTGCACGGGGCGGCGGTGACGATCCATAAGGCGCAAGGCAGCCAGTGGACGGATGTGCAGGTGTTTGCGCCCGATCTTTATGCCGCCGCCCAATCGGGGCGGATGGAGGCGGGCCTGCCGCTGTGGAAACGGCTGGCCTATGTGGCGATCACGCGGGCGGAGAAACGGCTGCTGTGGGTGACGCGGTACCGGCTGGGTAAACCCGTGGCGGGGCTGACGATTGCGGATTTGCCACGGGCAGCAGCGCCCCTGGCGCTTGAACCGGTGGATGTGGCCCCGTAAGATCAGGGGCAAAGGGGAGATCGCGATGCTGTGTGTTTTCGTCCAGTTCCGCTGCACGCCGGGCCAGACCTATGAGGTGGCCGATGCGATCTATGACCGCGAGGTGGTGAGCGAGCTGTTTTCCACCAGCGGTGAATATGACCTGATCGCCAAGGTCTATATTCCGGAGGAAGAGGATGTGGGGCGGTATCTGTCGGACAAGCTGTTCGATATTCCCGGCATCGTGCGGACGCTGACGACGATGACGTTCAAGGCGTTCTGAGGGTAAAATTTTTAGACTAAAAATTTTAGGACGACGGGAAAATTGACGGCTGTCAATTTTCAGGTTTAGGCTTATGTTTCAAGGGGTTAACTTTTATTTTGCTATGGATATCAATACTTTGTTAACCATTTGCGTCACAGCCATGCGGTGCGTTTCGTGCCAACGGCATCGCGGATGTTGGCATGGCCATCACGCGCCAGAAGCGCGTCCAGCCCGCGTGCGATGCGAGCGGCAAGGCTGAGGCCGTGATAGACCATCGCGGTATAGATCTGCACCGCCGATGCCCCGGCACCTATCTTGGCATAGGCATCTTCCGCGCTGCCGATGCCGCCGACGCCGATCAGGGGCAGGCGGCCATCCGTCAGCTGCGACAGGCGCGCCAGCACGCGGGTCGACTTTTCGAACAAAGGCGCGCCGGAAAGACCGCCTGGCTGGCCTGCATCTGCACTTTTCAAACCATCGCGCGCGAGGGTGGTGTTGGTGGCGATGATGCCTGCAATGCCGCTGGACAGCGCCACCTCGGCCATCGCCGCCAGTTCATCATCGGTAAGGTCGGGGGCGATTTTCAGGAAGACGGGGATGGGCGTGGCAAGGTCATCGCGCGCGGCCATCACCCCTGCCAGAAGGGCGGCAAGGGCGGCGGGCCCCTGCAGATCGCGCAGCTTTTCGGTGTTGGGGCTGCTGACGTTGACGGTGGCGAAATCCACATGCGGGCCGCAGTGGGCGAGCACCGTGGCGAAATCGGCGGCACGGTCGACGCTCGTCTTGTTCGCGCCAAGGTTCAGGCCCACGGGCACCGGGCCGCGCTTGCGGGCCGCAAGGCGGGCAGCAATGACCTGCATCCCTTCGTTATTGAAGCCGAAGCGGTTGATCGCGGCATGGTCGGCGGTCAGGCGGTACAGGCGGGGCCTGGGGTTGCCGTCCTGTGCGACAGGGGTGGCGGCACCCGCCTCGATAAAGCCAAAGCCCGCGCGCGACAGGGGGCCGAGGGCGACCGCGTTCTTGTCATAGCCCGCGGCAAGGCCCACGGGATTGGGCAGGGCAAGGCCCGCCACATGGCTGGCAAGGCGGGGCGAGGTGACAAGGCCGGGCAGGGGGGCAAGGCCCGTGCGCAGGGCCATGAGTGACAGGCCATGCGCGCGTTCAGGATCAAGGCGGCGCAGCAGGGCGAGGCCTGCGCTTTCATAAAGCCTCACCAGACACCTTCGGGGAAGATGTGGCCGGAGAGGCCCAGGGGCAGGGATTTGTCCCAGATCACATCCGACAGGTGCAGCGGGCGGTAAAGATGCGGAAAAAGGGCACCGCCGCGCGACGCCTCCCATTTCAGGGCATCGCCAAGGGTATCGGTGTTGAGCGCGAGCAGCACCAGATCGCTTTCCGTGCCAAAGTGTTTGGCGGCGGTTTCGGCGACCTGGGCGGCGGTGGAAAAGTGGATATAGCCATCGGCGACATCGATGGGCGCGCCCGTGGTCGTTCCAGCGGCGCGGAAGGCATCCCATTCGGGGCGGCGGAAGATTTTGTAGATCAACATGGGCGTGATCCATGCACCTTGCCTGCGAAATGGTCAATGCCAAGCGCCGTCACGCCGATGTTGCAGGCGCACCCTAAAACGCCCTTTGAAACAGCCGCACGTTGGTGGCAGGCTGACCCGATCAACCCTGAATGGAGTTTTCGCAATGAAGCGGTTTTTCCTGATGACGGTGGCAGCGCTTTTCCCGGTTGCGGCACAGGCGGAGTACAAGCTGACCATCCTGCACACGAATGATTTTCATGACCGGTTCGAGCCGATCAACGGGTTTGATTCGACCTGCGATGCGGAAACCAACGCCAAGGGCGAATGCTTTGGCGGATCGGCACGGCTGGTGACGGCGCTGCGCGCGGCGCGTGAGCGGTCGAACAACACGATCCTGGTGGATGGGGGCGATCAGTTTCAGGGCACGCTGTTTTACACCTATTACAAGGGCAGCATGACGGCGGAATTCATGATGCAGCTGGGTTATGATGCGATGACGGTGGGCAATCACGAATTCGACGACGGGCCAGAGGTGCTGCGCGGGTTCATCGATGCAGTGGAATTCCCGGTGCTGATGTCGAATGCGGATGTGAGTGGAGAGCCGCTGCTGGCGGACAAGATCCAGAAATCGGTGGTGATCACGCGGCGGGGGGAACAGCTGGGCCTGATCGGGCTGACGCCCGAGGACACGGATGAGCTGGCAAGCCCGGGGCCGAACGTGACGTTCAGCGACCCGGTGGCGGCGGTGCAGGCGGAGGTGGACCGTCTGACGGCGGAGGGGGTGAACAAGATCATTGTTCTCAGCCATTCGGGGTACAAGGTGGATCAGCGGGTGGCGGCGGAAACCACCGGCGTGGATGTGATCGTGGGGGGGCATACGAACACCTATCTGTCGAATGTGGGCGAGGGGGCCGAGGGGCCGTACCCGACGATGGTGGGCAAGACGGCGATCGTGTCGGCCTATGCCTATGGCAAGTTCCTGGGCGAGTTGAACGTGGTGTTCGATGACGCGGGCGAAGTGGTGTCGGCGACGGGCGAGCCGTTGATCATGGATGCGGCGGTTGAGGAGGACGGCAATACGCTGGCGCGGATTGCGGAACTGGCGGTGCCGCTGGAGGAAATCCGCAGCAAGGTTGTTGCGGAAACGGCGACGGCGATTGACGGGGACCGGGCGAATTGCCGGGCCATGGAATGCCAGATGGGCAATCTGGTGGCGGATGCGATGCTGGCGCGGGTGGCAGATCAGGGGGTGACGATCGCGCTGGCGAATGGCGGGGGATTGCGCGCGTCGATTGATGCGGGCCCGGTGACGATGGGCGAGGTGATCACGGTGCTGCCGTTCCAGAACACGCTATCGACGTTCGAGGTGGACGGGGCGACAATCGTGGCGGCGCTGGAAAACGGGGTCAGTCAGCTGGAGGACGGGGCGGGGCGGTTCCTGCAGGTCGCGGGATTGAAATACACGTTCGATCCGGCGGCCCCGGCGGGAGCGCGGATCTCGGATGTGATGGCGCTGGTGGGGGGCGATGCCTGGGCCCCGATTGATCTGGCAGGCACCTACCTGGTGGTATCGAACAACT
>JAAFHS010000005.1 GCA_013298485.1 Rhodobacterales bacterium | reverse complement strand
TCAGCAGGAACGCACCCATGGGTGCCAGATCACGCTTGGTGACGTAGCCATAGAGCGACAGCGAAGCGAAGGCGATGGCCGTCACAAAGAAGGTCGATGTGATCGACGCGCCCGTGAACACCAGAAAGATCGAACTCAGCGACAGGCCGACGAGCACTGCATAGGCATAAAACACCAGCTGGGCGGTTGCCGACGACATGCGGTTGATCATCGCGCTCAACCCGATCACCACCACCAGCGGGGCGAACATGACGACCCAGCGCAGGGGTGATGCATAAATCAGCGATCCGAACTCTGTCAGCATCTTGCCGTTGCGCAGTTCCGCCACGGCAAGGGCAGGATCAGTTGTCGTCGCAAGCCCGGCAATCGCCCAGGCCGCAAGACCCGTGATCAGCATGGCCACGGACATCAGCCCGTAGACCTTGTTCATGTGGGCGCGAAGCCCTTCGTCGATGTCCGCACGCGCACCTGCGCCAACTGTGCGGATCGTCTGAGTGTCAGCCATGTGAAGCCTCCGAATGTGACCCTGAGGGCGGGTGGAAAGAACACCTCGCCTCGCGTATGTCAACATTGGCATCACTTTTCTGCTTTTCAAGGATTTCCGACAGGAATCCTTTGGTAAATCGCGCATTTTCGCTGTGTCTGGGTATTCGGGCTGCAGATCATCCTGTCGTATGCCGTTTCATTTCAGATGGGACGCAGATGCGGCCCCGAAGAACGCGGCGGCGCAGTCAGCGCCGATGCGCGGAATCGCGCCGAATGCGACCTGTCTCATCGGCGGAACATTGCAATATGCGAGGGCGGCTTGGCCAATTTTCGCATAATGCAATGCAAAACGAAAAACACGCATGGGGCGAGTGCGATGGGTTTGACGAGCCTAAGGGGCGAACCGTGCACGCAATAGGATTCTTCTTGTTCAATTGTATAATTGACCATATCTAAAAAGACAGGTTTTTCGCGACCTGCATCATTATCTGTGGATAACGCGCAGAAAGTCAGTTTTGGCACGAAAATTGCTTGTATATCTGCAGAAGACCAAACGCGCCGAGGAGGCCATAATGAAGCACCCTGTAGATGCCCATGTCGGAAAACGTATCCGGCATCGCCGTTGGATGGTGGGGATGACCCAGCAGCAACTGGCCGATAAAGTTGGCATCAAGTTTCAGCAGATCCAGAAATACGAAACAGGCATGAACCGCGTCAGCGCGTCCCGCCTGTGGGATATCGCGGAATCGCTGGATGTCATGATTTCGTTCTTTTTCGAAGGCCTCGGAAACGCGGATGATGCGGCCAAAGGTGGCCACGATATCCTGGCCGATAAAGAGGCGCTGGAACTCGTGCGGTCCTATTATGCGATCCCCGAGGCACAGCGTCGCCGGTTGTTCGACCTTGCCCGCGTCCTGAGCGACGCGGCCTGATCCACATTGCTTGACCTTCTGCCTTCGGGTCTGTAGCGCCCGAAGGGCAGGACGGTGGCAGGTGGGTGGCATGACAGCGCGCAAGGCAGACGAAATCGACGATCTGGTGGCGACCGCCCATGCCCTGGCAGATGCCGCGCGGCTGGCGACACTTGCGCATTTCCGTGGGGCGGGGCTGACGGCGGATACCAAGGAACAGGACCGCTTTGATCCCGTCACGGTTGCCGACCGCGAAAGCGAAACCGCGATGCGTGGCGTGCTGGCACAGCGCCGCCCGCAGGATGGCATCCTTGGCGAAGAATATGGCCGCACATCGGGCAGCAGCGGCCTGACCTGGGTGCTCGACCCGATCGACGGCACGCGCGGTTATCTGTCGGGCACGCCGACCTGGGGTGTGCTGATTTCTGTCGCGGATCAGACCGGCCCGCTGTATGGCATCATCGACCAGCCCTATATCGGCGAGCGGTTTGAAGGCGGGTTCGGGCGGGCCGAAGTGAACGGGCCCATGGGGCGGCATCCGCTGCGCAGCCGCGCGCCACGGCCCCTATCACAGGCCATTCTGTTTTCCACCTTTCCCGAGGTTGGCACGCCCGAAGACGCAGCCGCATTCCGCCGCGTGGTGCCGCAGGTGCGCCTGACCCGCTATGGCACGGATTGCTATGCCTATGCGCTGATTGCCGCAGGCCAGATTGATCTGGTGATCGAGGCTGGCCTGCAGGCCTATGATGTGCAGGCCCCGATTGCGGTGATCGAGGCGGCGGGTGGCATCGTGACGGACTGGGAGGGGCGGCCCTGCCATCAGGGGGGCCGGGTGCTGGCGGCGGCGAACCAGGATGTGCATGCGCAGGCATTGGCGTTGCTGAAATAAGGGGGCTTTCCGCCCCCTCGCGCCATGGGCGCTCACCCCCGAGGATAGTTGGAAACAGAGGAAGGCGTGATGCAGGAGCTGTTGATCCGGGGCGCTGCGGTTGTGGTCACCATGGACGGTGCGCGGCGCGAGATTGCGGGCGGGGATGTGCTGATCCGGGGCGGCGTGATTGCCGCCGTGGGGCAGGGACTTGTGACCGCCGGAGCCGTGGTGGAGGCGGCGGGTTGCGTAGTGACACCGGGCTTGGTCAATACGCACCACCATCTTTTTCAGACGCTGACGCGCGTGGTGCCGGGGGGGCAGGACGCGCTGCTGTTCGGCTGGCTGAAGACCCTTTATCCGATCTGGGCGCGGTTCGGGCCGGAAGAGATGTTTGTGTCAGCCCAGGTGGGGCTGGCGGAGCTGGCACTGTCGGGGTGTTCGTTGACGTCGGATCATCTTTACCTCTATCCGGGCGGCGCGCGTCTGGATGATACGATTGCAGCCGCGGGCGAGGTGGGCCTGCGCTTTCACCCGACGCGCGGCGCGATGAGCATCGGTGAGAGTGCCGGTGGCCTGCCGCCCGACAGTCTGGTGGAACGTGAGGCGGCCATTCTGAACGATTGCATCCGCGTGGTCGATGCGTTCCACGATGCAAGTGACGGTGCCATGTGCCGCGTCGGGATTGCGCCCTGTTCCCCCTTTTCCGTCAGCCGCGACCTGATGCGCGAGGCGGCCCTGCTCGCGCGCGACAAGGGCGTGATGCTGCACACCCATCTGGCGGAGAATGACGAGGATGTGGCCTGGTCGCTGGAAAAGTTCGGCTGCCGTCCGGGGCAATATGCCGAAGACCTGGGCTGGACCGGCCCCGATGTCTGGCATGCGCATTGTGTGAAGCTGAATAGTTCGGAAATTGCAAGTTTTGCCCGGTCGCAGACCGGCGTTGCCCATTGTCCTTGTTCGAATTGTAGACTCGGGTCCGGGATTGCGCCCATTCGGGCCATGCGGGACGCGGGGGTGAAGATCGGCCTTGGCGTCGATGGATCGGCCTCGAATGACGCAGGCAACCTGATTGCCGAGGCGCGGCAGGCGATGTTGTTGCAGCGCGTCAGTCTGGGGGCCGATGCGATGCGCGCGCGTGAGGCGCTGGAGATCGCCACCCGGGGTGGTGCCCAGGTTTTGGGGCGCCGCGACTGTGGTTCGCTTGAGGTCGGCAAGCGTGCCGACATCGCCATCTGGGACATGCGCGGGATCGAGGCGGCAGGGGCATGGGATCCGGTGGCAGCCTTGGTGATGTGCGGGCCTGCGCGCGTGCGCGATCTGTTTGTCGAAGGGCGGCGCGTGGTGGCGGACGGGCAGATGGTGACAGTTGATCTGGCAGGCGTCATTGCCCGCCAGAACGCCCTTGCCAAGCGCCTGATGGGGTAGGGAAAACCTGAGTGGTCAAGGGCTTGGCAATCGCGCAGACTGCACAGAACGAAACCGGAGGTCCCCATGCAATTCGCGCTTCTGTCCGCCTGCCTGACCGTCTGCGCCATGCCGCTGCAGGCGCAGGACCTGCTGTCAGAGGTCAGCGGCAACTGGGGGGGTACGACCAATTCCGGCTTTTATTTCCGGGCCGAACTGACGCAGATGCCGCCCGAACAGGGCACGGCGCGGCTGCGGATGTGGAATGCGCTGGACGGGATCCCGCGGGGCGGTGATCCGCAATTCGACAATCCCCGGATCGCACTGTCGGCCTATACGGTCGACAATGGCCAGCGGCTGGAACTGCAGGAAGGGGCGGAGGGCACGACCCTGCAGGTGATCACCGAATTCGCGGATGAAGCGGCCGAAGGGCGGGTCACCGTGGATATCCAGTATCTCGATAACCAGTTCACTGTGGTCGGCTATCATCTGCACGACATCGGCTATGAAGATAACATCGCCTATGCTTGCGATGCCGATCTGTGGAACGGGACCGTCACCTTCAACGGGACGGTGTCCGATCTGCCGCCGCGCGATTTCGAGGCGTTGAATGCCTCAGGCTGGACCTATGACGCGGCGTTCAGCCGGGGCATCTGCCCGCGCCCCGGGTAAGGCTGGCGGGACACGGACCCTTGCGCTAGACCTGCGGGCGGAGGCCATGATGTCACATAATTACGAAACGCAGCGCCGCGAGACCTATGCCACGTTCAAAGAGGCGGGCAAGGCGGTGAAGCTGCCGAAAGAGGCGGTGGTGGATTATCTGTTCTTCATCGAAGAACTGGATGCCAGTTGGACCGTACTGGAAAAGACGCTGCAGGCCGCGGGCTTCAAGACGCGCCGCCACAAGGACGGCATGACGATCATCGCGAGTTACGGCCCCATTCCGGTGACGCCTGAGGATATCTGGAAGCACGAGCGCACGGCGACGACGATTGCCCTGAAGCACGATTTCTATCCGGATGGGTGGGAACTGGCGGAGTAGCCCGCCGCGTCGGAATACAACCTATCCGTGTGCGCGGATCGGCCAAATCCAGCTTTCGGCCAAAATCAGCCAAGCGTTGCCAAGCGACAAATCACCATTTTGCATGTAAAATAATGGGGCGTGATTGGGTGTAATTTTCGACCCGATTGACAAGTTTCGTCACGCAGATTTCAGAAATTCGTTCAACAAAAGGATCTGAATTATGGAAAAAGCTCCATCAAAACAAGCAATTGCAGCAGCGGCCAAACTGGCCGAACGAATGGTCAAGGGCGACGGTGCAGCCATGGCGCGATCAGCACGGTCCACGGTGGGTGAAGACGGTCGCGTGCTGCATCGGTTCATCACCTTCAACCGCGCCGACCCTAACGGCCCGCGCCATGTCACCATCATGGATGATAGCGGAAAGGAAGTCGACGCGGCATCCCTGTCAGCTGCGGTCAAGTCCGCACTCGGCGAAGCGGTTCTGGGTGTGGGGGCTTCACGCCCCATCGCCGCCGCGGGCATCGGGGCCAGCATCGACCCCACGTCGAACGATCTGGTGCTGGAACTTGGCGACACCGAGACAGAGATCGTCACCGTCACGATCCCGCCCAATGCGGGCGTCAGTAAGGCCGATGTCTATCTGCTAGCCGATACAACCGGCAGCATGGGGTCGATCATCAATGCGGTCAAGGCGGGCGCAAACGCCATTCTGGGCGCAGACTATGGCCCGATCGACATTGCGTTCGGGGTCGGCAACTATAAGGACCTGCCCGCCACGAACCCGCCCTTCGTGCATCAGCTCGACCCTGACACGAATGCGGCCGCCATCACCGCCGCGATCAACACCTGGGCGGCATCCGGCGGCGGTGACACACCTGAAGGGCAGCTTTTTGCGCTGAATGCACTTGCCGAAGCCCCCGGTGGGACCATCGGCTGGCGCGCTGATAGCAAGCGGATCATCGTCTGGTTCGGCGATGCGCCCGGACACGACCCGATCTGTGCTGCGATCTCGGGCCTCGGGTTCGACATCACCGAGGCGTCGGCCACCGCCAAGCTGGTCGCGGGCGGGGGTGGCGACGGGATCACCGTGCTGGCCATCAGCACCGACACCGGCGTTGTTGGCGCGCTGAATGGCGATCCGACAGCAGGGGGCGATTATGGCGGGACCTGTGGCATCGGTGGCGCACCGAACCAGGCAACGCGGATTACCGCGGCGACCGGTGGCCAGCATGTGTCAGGCATCAACGCGGCAGCCATCGTTGATACGATCATCGACCTGATCGAGGCGGCGGTTCTGGCGATCAAAGAAGTCAAGCTGGTGCCGACGGCCGCGATTGCGCCCTTTGTCGAGGCGATCTCGCCAGCGTCCTACGGGCCGCTGTCGGGCAAGGAAACCCATGTCCTGCCTTTCAAGGTCAGCTGGCGCGGGGTGAAACCCTGCGCCGACGAGGACGCGGTCTTCAAAGGCGGGCTGAATGTGGTGGCCGATGACGTCGTGATTGCGCGCAAGGTGGTTACGATCACCGTCCCGGCCTGCCCGCCGGAGTTTGTGTATGCGGTCAAGTATGTCTGCGGCACCTCGCCCGATTGCGGTTGTGCCGAGGCGACTGTGCGGCCTGGGCGCTATGCGACTGATATCAACATCCACAACCCGGGGCGCGATACGGCGGCGGTATCCAAACTGGTGATACCGCTGGTCACTGCGGGCATCGGGGTGGGCCGTGAGCCGCGGGCGCAGAACCCTGCGGGTGCCGACCGCATCAAGCTGCCCGCACATGCGGCGACCATGGACGATTGTCGGCGGCTGGCCGAACTTCACTACGGCGCGCCGCCCGAAGGCAGTCTGCCGCTGACCATCGGCTTTCTTGAAATCGTCAGCACCCAGCAACTGGTGGTGACGGCAGTCTATACCGCGACGGGGCCTGATGGGCATCTGACGATGGACATCGAAACCCTGCAGCCGATCGTGCGCCCGCAACTGCCGCCACGCATACCACCGGTTGGCATCCCGCCAGTCCTGACGCGGGGTTAGACCGGTCGTTACGCGAGAGTGTGTTGCGTCTGATCGGGTTCAGCCGATCAGATGTAACACGCAATACTCACAGGCGGTTCCTGTCTTGGATTGCCTTCAATCGGAATTAGGCTAGAGCCGGTCCGCTTTCATGCTGAAAACACCCGCTGCATTCAGCGGGTGTTTTCCACTTCGTGCTGCCGCAGTCTGCCCACCCACCCACACATCGCGCACGGCCCGGTCATCGCCCATCATGATCGTCGGAAACAGCGCCTGCCACAGGTCATCCGCCCGCGCGGCCGCCTGTGCAATCGCGGGCGTGCTGGCAAGGTCGATCACCGCGATATCCGCTTCCATCCCCACGGCCAGATTGCCGATCTGGCTCTCCGCCCGCAGCGCGCGCGCCGACCCGCAGGTCGCCAGCCACCACAATTGCGCGGGATGCAAAGACTGGCCGCGCAACTGCGCTACCTCATATGCCGCAGCCATCGTGCGCAGCATGCTGAAGGATGATCCGCCCCCGGTATCGGTGGCAAGGCCGACGGGCAGGGTCGCCGTCAGCCCCATGTCGAACAGGCCCGATCCGATGAAAGTGTTCGATGTCGGGCAATGCACGACGCTCGCCCCCGCCTCGGCCAGCCTTGCCCTTTCACGCGCCGTCAGGTGGATGGCATGGCCGAAGACGGCACCCGGCCCCAGCAAACCCTGCGCCTCGTACGTCTCCAGATAGTCGCGCGACTGCGGAAACAGCGCCTGCACCCAGGCGATCTCAGCCGGTTGTTCCGACAGATGCGTCTGCATCAGGCAGTCCGGGTATTCCCGCCACAGCGCGCCAAGAGCGGCCAGTTGCCCGGGCGTCGATGTCGGCGCAAAGCGCGGGGTGATAACGTAGGACAGGCGGTCGACCCCGTGCCAGCGTTTCAGCAGGGCCTTGCTGTCATCATAGGCCGATTGCGCCGTGTCCCGCAGATTGTCGGGCGCGTTCCTGTCCATGCAGGTCTTGCCCGCAAAGACCCGCATGCCGCGCGCCTGTGCCGCCTGGAAAATCGCATCCACCGATGCCGGATGAATGGTCGCATAAGAACACACAGACGTCGTGCCCCGCGCCAGCACAAGGTCAAGATAGCGCCCCGCGATCAGCGCCGCATAGTCCGGATCGGCAAAGCGCGCCTCTTCGGGAAAGGTGTAGGTGTTCAGCCAATCAATCAGCCGCTTGCCCCATGACGCGATGATCGCCGTCTGCGGATAATGCACATGCGCGTCGACAAAGCCCGCCGACAGCAGGCAATCACCGTAATCGGTCACCCGCGCGCCCGGATGGGCCATGCGCAAGGTGGCACCATCCCCCCGCGCCAAGATCCGGCCCGCATCCAGCAGCAGGCCGCCATGCGTCATATGCCGCGCCACGGACAGCCCCTCGCGGAACGGATCGCCCTCAAACCAGATAAGTTGCCCGAGCAGAAGATCAGCCATACCCCGTTTCCTATCGGCTTTCCCGGCAAAGGTAAATTTCCCTTCCGCCCCTGTTTTCCGCAGTCCGACTTGTCTATGGTCAAGCCTGCGCAGAAGGGGGACAGCCGGATGGCCGAAGACGAGATCATCGACGTCGACGACGTGCTGGACACCCGCCGCGTTGCCGCGATCCGCGAGGCCGTGGCGGCAAACGACGCGACCGCCGTCACCGAACTGATGGACCCGCTGCATGCGGCTGATATCGCCGACCTTCTGGAACAGATCGGCCCTTCTGACCGCGCCGCCCTGATTGCCCTCTGGTCAGGCGAAATTGACGGTGAAATCCTGTCCGAAATCTCGGACGGGATCCGTGAAGAGGTCATCGCCCTGCTGCCGCGCGACGTGCTGACAGGTGCCATGCGCGAGCTTGAGACGGATGATGTCGTCGACATTCTTGAGGACCTTGAGGATGACCAGCAAGAGGCCATCCTTGACGCGCTGGAGGATGCAGACCGCGTGGCCGTCGAACAGGCGCTGGCCTATCCGGAGTATTCCGCAGGCCGCCTGATGCAGCGCGAGGTGGTGGTGGCCCCCGAACACTGGACGGTGGGCGAGGCGATTGATTTCCTGCGCAGCAGTGACCGGCTGCCCGACCAGTTCTATCACATCATCCTTGTCGATCCCCGGATGATTCCGCAGGGCTATGTCACGCTGGGCCGGGTCCTGTCGGCCAAGCGTGATGCCCGGTTGCGCGATCTGGTCGAAGACAGCTTCCGCACCATCCGCGCGACCGACCCGGAGGCGGATGTCGCCTATATCTTCAACCAGTATCACCTGATTTCCTGCCCGGTGGTGGATGCGGCGGATCGTCTGGTGGGTGTCATCACGATTGATGACGCGATGAATGTGCTGGATGAGGAGCATCAGGAAGACATGCTGCGTCTGGCGGGCGTGGGTGATGAAAGTGCCATTTCCGACCGTGTGCTGGAAACCACACGGCAACGCCTGCCCTGGCTGTTCGTCAACCTGATGACGGCGATCCTGGCCAGCCTTGTCATCGCGCAGTTCGAAGATGCCATCGGGCGACTGGTGGCGCTGGCCGTGCTGATGCCCATCGTGGCCTCCATGGGCGGCAATGCGGGCACGCAATCGCTGACCGTGGCGGTGCGGGCCCTTGCCACGCGCGATCTGACAGGGGCGAACATGGGCCGCGTGATCTGGCGGGAAACGGCCGTGGGCGTGCTGAACGGGCTGTTCTTTGCCGTCGTGATGGGTGTCGTCAGCTGGGTCTGGTTCAGTGATCCCATGCTGGGCGTGGTGATCGGGGCCGCGATGATCGTCAATCTGCTGGTCGCGGGCATGGCGGGCATTCTTGTGCCCGTGATGATGGAAAGGGCGGGCGTTGACCCCGCGCTCGCCTCGGGCACGTTCGTGACCACGGTCACGGATGTGGTGGGCTTTTTCGTCTTTCTCGGCCTCGCCGCCATGGTGCTGCTGTGACGGGTGCCAAGGCCGACGCCCGCACCGCCGCCTATGCCACCCGCAAGGCGGCCTTTGCAGCGGGGCAGGGGCAGGCGGCGGAGATTCTGGCTGACTATCTGGCGCAGTTCCGCGGCCGCACCCTGTCAGGCTACATGCCGATGCGGACCGAGATTGATCCCCTGCCTGCGATGGCCGCCCATCAGGGCACGGTCGGTGTCCCCGTCATCATGGGGGCCGGGCAACCGCTGCGGTTCCGCGAATGGTCGCCGGGTTGTGCGATGACGGAGGGCGCGTTCAAGGCGTTGATCCCGGTGGACGGCGCATGGGTCGAACCCGATGTCCTGATCGTGCCGCTGCTTGCGTTCGATGCGCGCGGCTACCGGCTTGGCTATGGCGGGGGTTTTTATGACCGCACGCTGCAGGCCTTGCGCGCGCAGCGCCCGACGATTGCAATCGGTTTTGCCTTTGCAGCGCAAGAGGTGGCGGAAGTTCCTATCGACGCCACGGATCAAAGATTGGACGCAGTGATCACCGAGGCTGGACTCATGCGCTTTTGACCGCATCTTCCTCTCTGAACAAATATCCCACGGGGGTGATGCGCGTCAAAAAACCTTCCAGTGGAAGGTTTTAGCAAAAAACGCCCGGCCCGTGGCCGGGCTGGGGGGGTGTGAAACCCCCGGCCTTCGCAGCAATACTACCGCGCGATGTTCTCTTCACGCACGAACATGTTGCCCCAGGCTTTGTCGATCATCTCGGGCGTCATCTGATAGGGGATGCCTTCGAATTCGCACATCGCGATCATCTGGTCGATCAGATAGGTCGGCTGATAGTTCGCGAAGTTCATCTTGATCGTCGGATATTTCACCTTCAACAGATGCATCAGCGTGCGTTCATCCAGCGGCATCTTTTTCTTCTTTGCCACCATCGCAAAGATCTTCAGGAACATTTCCTGTGACGGCCCGTCGATCTTGATCTTGAAGAAGATCCGCCGCAGGGCCGCGCCATCGAAGATTTCATTCGGGTGGAAGTTCGTTGAAAAGATCACCAGCGTATCGAAGGGCGTCGTGAATTTTTCCCCCGATTGCAGCGCCAGAATGTCATGGCCTTCTTCCAGCGGCACGATCCAGCGGTTGACGATCTTCTGCGGCGGTTCCGCCTGACGGCCCAAGTCGTCGATGATGAAGATGCCGCCCGTGGATTTTAGCTGCAAGGGCGCCTGATACGTCCGCGCGGTGGGGTTGTAGGTCAGATCAAGCATATCCAGCGACAATTCACCCCCGGTGATCACTGTCGGGCGTTCGCAATAGACATAGCGCGCGTCATAGCGGTTCGATGTGCGGCGCAGCACATTGGGGTCATCCACCGCGTCCGTGGCCGCCTTGTGCACGATCGGGTCATAGACCGTGATCACCTGGCCCGAATATTCCAGCGCGCGCGGGATATAGACCTTGTCACCAAGCGCCGTGCGCAACCCGTTCGAGATTGATGATTTTCCATTACCGGGCGGGCCGTACATCAGGATCGACCGGCCCGACGTCACGGCGGGACCAAGGTTGTCAATCAGGTCGTCCGGCAGGATCAGATGCCCCATCCCCGACAGCAGCTGCGGCCGTGTCAGGCGGATGTCGCGGACCGATTGGCGTTTCACCTGTGCCTTGAACGCATCCAGCGGAATGGGCATCGCGCCGTAATATTCCGACTGCGACAGGGCATCCAGTGCGCGTGCCTTGCCCGCATCTGTCAGCTGATAGCCCATCTCATTGCCCGATGTCGCATGCAGCGTCCCCGTCGCCTCCAGCAGGCGCTGGCTGCGCGCAAGATCCACCAGTTCCTGCGTCAGCATCACCGGCAGGCAGATCACGCGCGACAGATGCGTGACCAGATCAAGGTTCATGCGGAACATGGTTTTCAGCAGGATATCCCGCATCATCACCATGGAAATGCCAACCTCGGCCAGGGTTTTGGGGGTCGGCGGTTGGGTCACGCCATTGGTCGGCGCTGCTTGCATATTCATCGGGCAACCTCTGCTTCGGCCACATTATGGCTGAAAGAAGGCCGGGTTACCCCGAATCACTCAACAATCAGCCGCCAAAGCAGATAAAAGACCAGCATTCCGGCAAGAGTGAGGCCCATTGGAAACTTTTTGTTGCTCCAGCTTGCCCAGGCCGGAACAGCGGCCCGAAAAGGCCCGATCAGGCGTGCCAAACGGTGCGCCGTGAATGCACCCAGCAGGCAGGCGGCCAGCAGCGCCATCACCAGACGCGGATCGGCGCCTACGAAAAATGGCGCCATCACCGCCCCGAACTTGGCGTCACCCGCCCCCACCAGCCCCGCCGCATTGGCGATGAACCCGGCAGCCAGCGTCATGGCACCCAAGGCAAAGCCCCAGCCCCAGATCCGCCAGCCCATCATCCCCGTCAGCACCAGGACCGCACCAATGACCAGCCAGACCAGCCCAAGGGCCATCACGGACTTATTTGGGATTTTCATCGTGGCCATGTCGGACCAGGCCACCCAGACACAGATGGCCAGCACAAAGGGGGCAAAGACGATGGCTTGGGTGAACGTCAGCATGGATCAGCCTTCAAGGGCCGCAAGACTGCGGGTCGCAGCCTCAAAGTGCTGTGGATGCGTCTCGATCGCCTCGCCCAGCAACGCCTTGCCGACCGACACATCGCCCTGTTTAATCGCGGCAAGTGCCATCGTGTACAGCAGTTCCGCCCGCTCGATCTGCGTCATCTGCACGACCGGCAGGTCATATTTGTGCTGTGCCGCACGCGCCAGCACCAGATTGTTCTTTGCGGTGAACAGGGACGGATCATAGGTCAGGGCTTGCACGAACAGCTTTTCCGCCCCGGCATAATCCTGTCGCGACAGTTTCGAGAAACCCCAGTTGTTCAGCACGCCTGCGGGTTTCGTCGTCAGACCCGCCGCGATTTCATAGAAACTGTCGGCCTTGGTCCAGTTCTGCTTGCTGTCGGCGACCATCGCCTCCAGCCGATAGCGGTCAAAGGTCTCATGCGTCGGGGGAATTTCGGCCAGCGTTGCCTCGGCCCGGTCCCATTCATTCGTCCGGATAAAGGCATCGGCCAGATCAACCTTATCGTCCGGCACGGCTTCCGGGCTTTGTGTGATGGCCGTCAGGATCGCGATTGCCTCGGTCGGCTTGCCTGCACGGATCAGGGATTTCGCAAGGCCGCGTTTCAGATCAATACGGTCCGGGTTTTCGCTGGATGCCCGCTGAAAGTAGGCAACGGCCTCATTCGGGTCGCCCGCTGTCAGGTAAAGATCATTCAGATTTGACTCGTCGACGACGTTGACGCTTTGTACGGCGCGCTGCACATCGGCATCAGATCGGCCATTGCCACAGGCCGAAAGCGTCATGACACTGCCCGTCAACAGGGCTGATAGGACTGGGTGGCGCATTTTTGCGTCCTTTTTTCTGCTCGATTTCTGCCAAAAGCCGCCCTTACAGCTCGGTCAGCAGCTCGTATTGCCCCTGTCCCCGCCGCACCAGCGCCATGGTTGGTTCCGTCTGCGGATCAGAATAGACCACCCCTTCGGTTCGCGCGATAGCCAGGCGCAGATTTTCGCGGATGGAGTCCGATTGGCCACTATCCTGCGCGAAAGCCTGCTGAAATGTCACCCGCGCTTCGCCATATTTACCCTGTTCCATCAGGACGACGCCCAGATTGTTGATCGCAGGCACGAATGTCGGATCCTCCTCAATGGCGCGACGCAGGACCTGTTCGGCCTGTCCCAGCCGCCCCAAGGCAAGGTTCGCCGATCCGATGGCCGACAGCACATCGACATTCACACCCTGTTCGCCCGCCGCGCGCAGATAAGCTTTTAGGGCGAGTTCCGGCTCATTCGCGGCCATCAGGCGGTGCCCGACCAGCAATCCGTCGACGCCCTCACCATTGGCGTCCACGCCGTATGGCGTGTTACGCGCAACGCCGCCCGTGGACCCGCAGGCGGCGAGAAGGCTTGCGCCGATCAGCAGATACACCCACCCCTGTCGCAGTCTCAACCCCCTCCGAAGGCAGTCGCAATACCGAACAACGACGGGCCAATCAGGATGATAAGCAACGCCGGCACGCAGAACAGCATTGTGCCCAGTGTCAGCTTCGTTGGCAACTTGTTTGCCTTTTCTTCGGCGCGCATCACGCGTTTGTCACGCATTTCGGCAGAATAGACCCGCAGCGCCTCGGCAATCGAGGTTCCGAAGGTGGCCGATTGCACCAGTGTCGTCACGAAAGATGAAACATCCGCGATTCCAACGCGTTCCGACATGTCCTTCAACACCATCACACGTTCTTTGCCGGCCTTCACCTCGTTCGACACCATATCGAATTCTTCCGCCAGTGCGGGATAGCCCGCCTTTGTCTCGCGGGCCACGCGGATGATGGACTGGTCCAGCGACTGCCCGGCTTCCACGCAGACCAGCATCATGTCCAGCGCATCGGGAAAGCCCTGCACGATCTCCGTCTGCCGTTTGGTCAGGCGGCTGTTGACCCAGTATTGCGGCAGGTAATAGCCCATGGCGCCAGGCACGATTGTCCACAGGATCAGGGATTGGGTCGAAACCTCCACCCCCGATGTCAGCGATGTGACCAACGCATAGATCAGGCCCAGCGTCAGGAACCCGATCCCCAGAATGAACTGGGTAAAGTGAAACATCCGCACCGCGTTCTTTGACCGGTATCCTGCGCGCAACATCTTCAGGCGGGCCGCCGACAGCTGTTCAGCGTTCTGGGGTTCCAGAAAAGTTGCAAATTTTTCCAGCTTGTCGGTCTTTTCGGCACGTCGCAGGACAGCGGCCTTGCCCTCTGCGGCACCGGCATCCGTGCGCTGCATGCGGATGCGCGCAAACTCATCGGGCTTTTTCTTCAACAGTGTCGGCAGTGCGATCACGATCAGCACGATACCCAGACCACCGATCAGCAGCAGCGGGCCAAGATCACCCAGCCTGTCTGTCAGGAACGTATTCAGATTGCTCAGCATTGCTATGAAGCCCCCTCAGACTTTGATGTTCACCATCATCTTCATGAAGATGATGTTGATCGTCAGCAGCACGCCCACGATCAGGCAGGCTGGAATGAATGCCGCCGTTGTGGCCACTTCATCATAATAGTCAGGCTTGATGATCAGGATCACGGCCAGCGCACCCAGCGGGAAGAATGACAGGAACATGCCCGACCATTTCGCCTCGGCGGTGATCGCCTTCACGCGGCGGAACAGCTTGAACCGCGCCCGCACCACCTTGGCCAGACCATCCAGAATCTCGGCCAGGTTTCCGCCTGACTGCTGCTGAATGGTCACGGCCACCGACAGGAACCGCAAATCCTGGCTGTCCATGCGCTCGGCAAACAGTTTCAGGCTGTCCGATACGTTACGCCCATAAGCCGCCTCGTCCGAAATCATGCCGAATTCGGTGCCCAGGGGGTCTGCCACTTCCTTGGCCACGATCCCGATGGCAGCCGAAAACGGGTGACCCACCCGCAAGGACCGCACCATCAGTTCGACCGCATCAGGCAGCTGCTCTTCCATCAGCGCCATGCGCTTCTTTGCCTTGCCGTTGACCCAGAAATAGACACCGCCCACACCCATGCCGACCGCAAGCGCGATCCGGATCGGTTGTGATGCGGATGTGCCGATCGTCAGCCCCAGATAGGCAAAGACGGTCACCAGCCCCATCACCCCGATCAGCGCCTTTGGCGAGAATGCGATATTCGCCTTCTGCGCCTTGGACGCCAGAATCGAATAAAGCGGGATACCCTTCGATGTCAGGTGCTGGCTCATTTCCTTGCGGAGCTGTTCCAGAACCTGTTCGCGGTTGCCGTTCTTTTCCAGCAGCGCAAGGCGGCGGCTGATCCGGTTGTTCAGGCTGATCGATTTGCCGAATGCCGTCAGGTAAATGCCCTCGACGAGCACCACGACGGCGACAAAGATCAGGACGTAGATGATAGGCGCGGCACTCAGCTGCATGATGATCCTCAGACAATCGGTTCGTAGATGGACGCCGGAAGCTCAAAGCCCCATTGCTTGAAACGTTCGGAATAATGCGAGCGTACGCCGGTGGCATTGAACCGCCCGATGATCTTGCCATCTGGGGCAAGGCCCAGGCGTTCATAACGGAACACTTCCTGCATCGAGATGACATCACCTTCCATCCCGGTGATTTCCGTGATGGACACCATCCGGCGCGAGCCGTCCTGCAGGCGCGATGCCTGCACGATCAGGTTCACAGCCGATGCGATCTGTGCGCGCACAGCTTTCAGCGGCATCTCGATGCCCGCCATGGCGACCATGTTTTCCAGACGGCTGATGCCATCACGCGCGTTGTTGGCGTGGATCGTGGTCATGGAACCGTCGTGACCGGTGTTCATCGCCTGCAGCATGTCGATGACCTCTTCACCCCGGGTTTCCCCCACGATGATCCGGTCAGGGCGCATCCGCAGGGCGTTGCGCAGACAGTCCCGCTGCGTGACCGCACCCTTGCCTTCAACGTTCGCCGGGCGGCTTTCCATCCGGCCCACATGGACCTGCTGCAGCTGAAGTTCCGCCGTATCCTCGATCGTCAGCACCCGTTCGGTGTTGTCGATGAAGGATGACAGCGCGTTCAACGTCGTCGTTTTCCCCGAACCCGTACCACCCGACACAATGATGTTCAGACGGCAGGATACGGCGGCCTGCAGATAGGCGGCCATTTCTTCGGTAAAGGCGCCGAACTTGACCAGATCGTTGATCGCCAGCTTTTCCTTCTTGAATTTCCGAATCGAGACAAGGCTGCCATCCACCGCCACGGGCGGCACCATCGCGTTGAAACGCGAACCATCCGCCAGACGGGCGTCGACGTAAGGGTTGGATTCGTCGACCCGGCGGCCCACGGCGGACACGATCTTGTCAATGATCCGCAAAAGGTGGCGTTCGTCCTTGAACGTGATGTCCGTCAGCGTCAGCTTGCCCGCGCGTTCGATGAAAATCCGGTGCGGCCCGTTCACCAGAATATCGTTGACCGTATCGTCTTTCAGCAACGGCTCCAGCGGGCCCAGACCCATGACCTCGTCATAAAGTTCCTGGTTCAGCGTCAGGCGGTCTTCCTTGTTCAGTGCGACCGACATCTCGTCCAGCGCTTCAGACGCGATGGACTGGATTTCCTGCTTCAGGCTGACCTCGGACGCTTTTTCAAGGGCTGCAAGGTTCAGGTTGTCCAGCAGACGCTTGTGCAGCTCCACCTTCAATTCCATCAGTCGGTCTTTGCGTTTCTTTTCCTTGTCCGCCGCAACCATGTCTGCCGGCGCGCGCGGGGCAGGGGCCGCAGGCGTCGGTGCCGCAGCCCGCACCGGGGCAGCTGCGGCTTGCGCCCGTGCCTCTGCTGCCCCGAGTGTGGCCATGGCCGGACGCGCGTTTTCGGTGTCTTTCTTGAAGCGGCTGAACATCGTTTCGTTTCCCCATGAACTTTCTTTGATCAGCCGCGTCCGGTTTCCGCGGCTTTGTTGGTATCCACCAGTGACTTCGCAAGCTTCTGAAGCTCGCGCCGCAGCGGGTTCTTCGCAGCCTGTTCCGACAGGGGCAGGCCGTGGTCATTGCATTGTGTGACTTGCGGCCCGCCATCCGGCAGCTGCACTTCGATCGCTATATCCAGGCTCTCCGCCATCCGCTTCACGCGGCTCTTGCTCGACAGATCGGTGAACTTGGGCGCACGGTTCAGCACAAAGCGCAGCTTTTCATGCGGCAATGCTTCGGCCTTCAGGGCGCGGACCATCCGCAGGATGTTCTGCGCGGACCGCAGATCCAGCTCCATCATCGCGAAATAGACGTGGCTGCGCACCAGCACGGCTTCCGTCCAGGCCACAATCGTCTTCGGCATGTCGATCACGACATAGTCGAAATTGGCCTGTGCCATGTCGATGATCCGGTTGATGTCGGCGGGCGTCACGATATCCAGGGGCAGCATGTCGGCGGGTGCCGTCAGCACGTGCAGCTTGTCGTTGAAGGTCAGCATGGCCTGCAGAAAGCTGTCGCTGTCCGCCGATTCGGTGTCCGAATACAGCTCAAACACCGCCTCGCGGCGCGGCAGGTCCAGATAGGTCGCAGCCGATCCATACTGGAAATCGAAATCCAGCAGGCAGACACGCGGGCCGTCCTTGGGCGCAGATGTCGCCAGCTCCCACGCCAGGTTCACCGCAAATGTCGATGCACCCGTCCCGCCTGCAAGACCGTGAACCGGAAGGACAACCCCATCGCGGTCTCCCTTGGCCTTGAAGGTCGGGGCTGCGACTTTTTCCTCGGCATCCATCACCGCGCGCGCCGTCACTGCATCCTGCGCCGCCGTCTTGGCCACGGCGGCCGTACGGATACGCTCGATCGAGTCGTGCAGCGCACCTTCGGGCAGCGGATAGGGCACAAAATCATCACCACCAAGGCGCAGCAACTGGTGCAGCGCGATCGGGCTGACCTGATCCGCGATCAGGATCACCCTGATATCCTTGGATTTTGCCGCCTGAATGATCGCCGTGATCTGCGCGAGGTTGCGTTCATCCTCCTGGTTCACGGCAATCGCCACGAATTCCAGTGTGGCCGCATCCGGCTGGTCAAAAAAGACCACTGCGTCCTCAAAGCTCAGATCGCCCCAGCTTTCGCCAAGCTCGCGTTCCATATCGTCGATCAGCAGATCGAAATTCTGCACATCACGCGAAATCGTGCACGCAAGGATCGGTGCCGGTTCCGGTTGGAGTGTTGCCACGCTCGTCATTGCCTTAACGTCCCCTCTAGACGGTGCCTTCGGTGCGGCGGCGGGTGCATAAACCCGTTTGATCCGCGACTCACCCAAGGCCCCGTGCACGGCCCGCAGACCGCACGACTGTTCCCATTGCAGGGAAGATGTCTGGGAATGTTGGCGAGATTGGGGCTAAAAGATCGTTAATCTTTGATTTTTAGCATTTCGGAAACAGCCCGGGGCGGATCGTGTTCAATCTGGCCCGGATTGAACGCGATCTTGGCCAAGAGCCACCCGCGAATGTTGCCTGTCGCGCGTGACCGGTTGCAGCCCGTCACGTGCAACAGGCCACAACGCAAAAGGCCCGCACGATGGCGGGCCTCGTTGTTCTCTTGTTTCGTATCATCCGCCGCCCGGCGCTTCTGCCGTCGCTTCGGTGGCACCGCCAGATGTGGTGGCGTTCCCAATGTATTCGCGGAAGATCACCTCGGCATATTTGCCGTTCAGCAGCGTCGGATGCCCCCTGACAAAGCCGCGCACCTCTGTCACGGTGCGCCGGTTGCGCATTTCCGGCTGATCCGTGGCAATCACCGGCTGGGTTTCGCCAAAGGACGCAACCGCCTCCAGCCGCGATGTACTGACCCCCTGGCTGCCCAGATAGGCCACGACCGCCTGCGCACGCCGCAGACCAAGTGCCTTGTTATAGGCGTTCGATCCGACAAGATCGGTATGCCCGTAGACACGGAACCTGATTTCCGGGAACTGCCGGATCCAGTTTGCCTGTTCGCGCAGCACCGTCTGCGCCTCTGGCGTCAGTGCCGCCGAATTGAACGCGAATGTGATCGTGCTGGGCACTTCGGCAGCGAATCGTTCACCCAAGGCCTGTGTGGCGGAAATCTCGCCAGACTGGATCAGGGTGTTGTTCATCGTCGCATTGCCGAAAAACCCGTCATCAACCCCGCGCCCCACCGGGCGGTCGAAATCCGGACCGCAAGCCGCAAGGGCAAGAAGGCTGACCGACATAAGGATATGTGTGCGCATCTGCCTTACTCCATCACATAGCCGTAAGAGCCGTTGAAGTCCTGCCGGGCCACTTCGCCCGCAGCTCCGGCCTGGCCGCCCGATGTGTTACCAAACAGGAACAGATCGCGTTCCGTCGGCAGGCGTACCCGGTCGGTCGGCAGGGCCAGCGCCTCGCCGCTTGTCGGGGTCACCAGATGCGGTGTCACGATGATCACCAGTTCCGACTGTGACCGCTGATATTCAACCGATCTGAACAGCGCCCCGATGATCGGCAGATCACCGATCCAGGGAACCTGCGCATTGTTGTCGCGGAAGTCATCTTGCAACAACCCCGCAATTGCAAAGCTCTCGCCATCCCGCATCTCAACCGTGGTCGAAGTCCGCCGCACGCGGAAGCCGGGCACCACGATCCCGTTCGAGGTTGTGATGCCGGTGGTGGGGTCGATGCTGGACACTGCTGCGTTGATGATCAGGTTGATGACATCGCCGTCAACAACGGTGGGGACAAAGTCCAGCTCAACACCAAACGGGCGATATTCGATACCGACCC